>NZ_KV809468.1:215722-231393 GCF_001812565.1 Staphylococcus sp. HMSC059F04
ACAGAATTCATAATGAATTCGTAGTCCCGCCCCATAGAGGTTGACTAGGATGAAAACAAGCTTGGTATCAGCGTATTTTCAATCCAGTCAAACTACTGTCAATATATAGTTCTTAGCCTAAAACATAAAGATGTTCCAAACTGATTTTACAATCAGACATGAATGATGCTTAAAATGCTTGTTGAGCTACAAATTCTTATCTGCACACTATTACGACTGTATCTGTATTATTCAGTTAATGCTTGTCTTAATGTTTTAATATTTTTAGCCATCAATGACTGATATGTTGCATCTTTGTCATCTTTTGTTAGCACAGCCATATTATGGAAACTTAATGGTTTCGTATCTGTTTCTGATTTAATGACATCCGTTGTTTTGTGTGGAATATTTTGTTCATACAATACATACGGCTGTTTTGATTTTTTGATTTCTTTGACGATATCCATGACTTTCTTTTGACTTGGTTCGTCATCATTCATACCGTTTACGCCTTCTTGTTCAAAATCATAGCGTTTTGCCAAGTATCCAAGTGAATCATGTGAGATAATGACTTTGTCTCGTTTTTTATTTTTTGAGATATCTTTCATTTGTTGATCAATATGGTCGATATCTTTGATTAATTTTTTGTAGTTATCTTCATAATATTGTTTATGCTTACTATCTTTGGCAATAAGTTCATCTTTGATTTCTTTAGCAAATTTTTTATTGAGTACAGGATCTAACCATACATGTGGGTCATGTTGTGTGTCCTCATCTTCATCTGCTTTAATTATGTCTTTTTTAGCCATATCTTTAGTTAATTGTAATTTCTTATCATCTTTATTGATGGCTTTGCCAATTTTTTTGGCAACTGGATCCATATCATCGCTAGAATAAACAAATAAATCACTCTTAGCAATATTTGTCATTTCCTTTTGCGTTGGCTCATAACTATGTATATCCGTGCCTTTCGGATAGATTGATTTCACATTGACATATTTACCACCAATTTGCCCAATAAAGCTTTGGAACGCAAAGACGGTTGTATAAACATTTAACTTATTATCCGCACTTACTTTCTTATTGTCCTCGCTCTTACCACCACATGCTGTAAGTGTTATCGTTAAAATAATGGTTAATATACCTACTAGTAACTTCTTCATAACCTACTCCTCTAAATCGTAATTATTACGCTTAAAACTATATACCTAGTTTCTAAATAAATCAAGCCCTTAAACAAATTTTTTGATGTTAATATAAAATTTCTTATATTAGTAATCTCACAAAATATCTTTATACATGCAGAAAACCCGAGATACTCAATTAAATTGACCTTCTCGGGTTTTTAGCTATTATTTGGCTGGTACTACTGCACCGTCATATTTTTTATTAATGAAGTCTTTAATCTCTTTAGATTGTAATACTTCGATTAAAGCTTTAATTTTTTTATCATCTTTATGGCCTTTTCTTACTGCAATTAAATTCGCATATGGGTTGTTTGTTGCTTTTTCAAGAACGATTGAGTCTTTTTTAGGACTTAATTTTTGATCAATTGCATAGTTTGAATTGATAATTGCTGCATCTACATCTTGGTTTTGGTAGATTTTAGGTAAAAATTCTGCCGATTGTTTGTTATTAAATTTAATATTTTTCTTATTTTCTACAATGTCACTGAACTTCGCATCTTCAATTTTTACGCCTTTTTTAATTTTAATTAAATCTGCATCCACAAAGAATTTTAAGAATCGACCTTGTTCAGCTGGGTTATTTGAAACATAAACTGTTGCACCATTTGGTAAATCTTTTAAACTTTTATATTTTTTAGAGTAAACAGCTATTGGTTCTAAGTGTACGTTACCAGCTGATTCAATTTTATAACCTTTTTCTTTACTTTCTGTTTTTAAATAAGGTGTGTGTTGGAAGTAATTGGCATCGAGTTCACCTTTATCTAACAATTTGTTTGGCGTTGTATAGTCATTGATTGATTGTATCTTTAAGTCATATCCTTTTTTCTCTAATAATGGTTTAGCTTTTTCTAAAATTTCAGCATGTGGTGCTGGTGAAGCGCCGACTTTAATAGTCTTATCTTCACTGTCTCCCTTACCACAAGCCGCTAATGCGATCGTTAATACGAATACTGCAACTAAAGTTAAAATCTTCTTCATCTAATCATTCCTCTTTCCTTCTTATCGTTTGTCTAATTTATTTGTAATCCAATCCCCAATAAATTGAATTATAAATACAATAATTAAAATAAATACCGTCGAAACTAAAATGACATCATTTTGGTTACGAGTGAAACCAGTAAGGTAAGCTAGGTTACCTAAACCACCTGCACCAATAACTCCGGCAACAGCTGTTGAGCCAACTAAAGCAATTGCTGTCACTGTAATGCCGGAAACGAGTGCTGGCATCGATTCAGGAAGTAATACCTTTCTTACTATGGTAAGTGTGGTAGCACCCATTGACACTGAAGCTTCAATGACACCTTTATCAATTTCTTTAAAGGCGATTTCAACTAATCTTGCATAAAATGGTGAAGCGCCAATGATAAGTGCTGGCAAGGCTCCGGTTGGTCCACTAATCGTACCTAAGACAATGCTTGTAAATGGAATTAGTAGCAAGATTAAAATAATAAATGGTATCGCTCTAAATAAATTGACTACAAATGACACAATACTATAGAAAATACGTGCACCTACTGAATTACTTTTCGCTGATAGGAATAAAAGCACACCTAAAATCAAGCCAAAAATAAACGCAAAAATGGTTGATATAATAGTCATGTAGAGTGTCTCGTAAATCGCTGTCCAAACTTCTGGCCATTGCACATTTGGCATTGTCACCATCTCATGGAAGATTTCGCTATATGATTTACCCATGTCTTAGCACCTCCACATTGACACCTTTTTTATGTAATCCTTCAGTAAAATGATCAAAGTCTACTTCTGAAATATGTGGTATATGAATCACTAAAAATCCTATTGTGCCATTGCGCGTATTCTTAATATCTGCCTCAAGAATATTAACGTCTATGTTATGTGTTTTGGTAATATAAGACACGATAGGTTGTGTCGTGTTATCACCGTTAAAGTTTAGACGCACGACATAAGCATCGTGTGCTAGTGGCTCGAGTTGATCTAATGATTCCTCAAAATCGTTATTTAAATCATCTTTTACGAAACGACGTGTCACTTCATGTTGCGGATTTTCAAAGACATCACTTACTTTACCTTGCTCAATCACACGGCCATTCTCCATGACAGCAACTTGATCACACACGCGTCGAATGACGTGCATTTCGTGTGTAATTAACACGATCGTTAAGCTCTGACTTTTTTTAATTTTTAATAACAAATCTAAAATTTCATCTGTTGTTTGCGGATCAAGGGCACTTGTCGCTTCATCGCATAGTAGAACATCAGGGTCATTCGCAAGTGCACGCGCAATGCCTACTCTTTGCTTCTGTCCACCAGATAATTCAGAAGGAAACGCATGTTCTCTACCTTTTAAACCCACTAATTCAACTAACTCAAGCGCACGTTTGACGGCAAGTCCTGACGGAACGCCTGCAATTTCAAGGGGAAATTTAATATTGTTTAATACGGTTCTTGACCATAATAAATTAAAATGTTGAAAAACCATGCTTACCTTTTGGCGTTTTAAACGCAGTTCTGACTTAGATAACTGACTCATGTTATCACCATCGATGATGATATCTCCTGACGTTGGGGACTCGAGTTGATTGAACATTCTGATTAATGTGCTTTTACCGGCGCCAGAAAATCCAATCACACCGTAAACCGAACCAGTTGGTATATTTAAATCAACGTGATCAACTGCGAGAACATCTTTTTTCTTTGTGTGATAACGTTTAACAACTTGTTTTAACTCAATCACGTTAAGTGCCTCCTTATGTAGCTGTATCTAATTAAAAATGCTTCCTCAAACTTTAGATGTTTGAGAAAGCATTTATATATCCTTTCTCTCATCTTCTAAAGTTTAACTTTATGTGAATTGGCACCATTTCTATTTCTAATATAGACGGTTGCCGGGCTTCGCAGGGCACATCCCTCCACCTCTCTCGATAAGAGTTTTCGCATTATTTAATTAATTTTAATCCTACCATTATGGTAATATTTCGTCAACTACTTTTTTAAATTTTCTAACAAATAAGGCACCGATTGAAATGCATAGATTCGTTTCAACTCTTGTGTTTGATTCATTAGCAGTAACACAGGGACTGATTGAATTTGATAATGTTCACTAAATTCCGGATAGAAATTCAAATCAAGCTTGGTTACTGGTAGTTGTAACATTTCATTAGCAATATCTAACATACGTTCAGATATTTTACACGTTCCGCACATTGGTGTATAACCAAAGATAAGGTGACGTGGTTGTTGTGCATGCTCTGTTATTTCAGAGATGTTGATATCTTTAGTCATTCGCTAAGACGAACCTTTCCATGTTTAAATGAGGCATGAGCTGTTGTTCTTGTCGAACCATGAACCCATGCTTGTGCAGTACTTTGGCTAAATATTTCTTAGGGCAGCGCGCAACTTCGCAATATGTTCTATCTATATAAATATGTTCACTTTCACTCAAATAGCGTTTAAACCATTTACGAATATTGGCGCCTTCATCATCTGAATCTGCCAGGATAAAAACCTGTTTGCCATAAAGTGATTCTATCATATCATCTATCTTATCTATACTCATTGTACCGTGTGTACAAATAATGTGAACGGGCTCAGCAATCACTTGTTGTACCCTTTTCTTATCTGATTTACCTTCTACAATAATAACTTTATTTACAAGTGTCATGTTCATCCACCTTCTACAGTTACATATTATAAGACAGTTACTTCTATACAAAAACGCGTGTCTCTAAACATTGAAATGCTGTAAAAATAATTATTATTTTGTTGCGTTTAGATTAATCATGTTAACAAAATGTTATATTACCAATAAACTGGTCATATACCTTTGTTTATAACTGATGATAGAAAAAACTCCAAGATACGTATATCAAGGAGTTCATCGCTTTTATTCGCCAATCATTTCAGCATATTGTTCTGCAGATAATAATTCATCTAATTGGCTTTCATCATCTAATTCAACTTTAACCATCCAAGCCTTTTCGAATGGTGATTCATTCACAAATTCAGGACTATCTTCGAGCTCTTCATTTGTTTCAATGATTTTTCCAGAAACAGGTGCATAAAGTTCTGACACTGTTTTAACAGATTCAACACTACCAAATGTATCCCCTTCGTTAATTTCATCATCAACGTCTGGTAGTTCAACGAATACAATATCACCTAATTCGCCTTGCGCGTATTCAGTAATACCAATTGTTACAACATTTCCGTCAACTTTCACCCATTCATGTTCCTTAGAATATTTTAATTCGCTCGGTACTGTCACGAAAATCCCCTCCTAAAAATAATTACAGTTTAATGATGCCATACCGTCTGCATTCATTCAACTATTATTCATAAAACTTTGAATAATTTCTGCACATATAATAATATATGTAAACTGTATTATATTATGCTAACCACGTTTCTTTATATTGGTCTTCTTTAAATCCAAGTGTGATTTTATCTCCTGAGATTGCAAGTGGACGTTTTACCAACATACCATCGCCAGCTAATAACTCTAATTTTTCATCTTGCGTTAAGTCTTTCAACTTATTTTTAAGTCCTAATTCACGATATTTAGCACCGTGTGTATTAAATAGTTTATTAACTTCCACACCTGTTTTCTTAATGATTTGTTCAAATTCTTTTTTAGTTGGTGTATGTTGCACAATATCGATTGGTTCAAAGCTAACGCCATAATCTTTTAGAAACTTTGCAGCCTTTTTACAAGTTGTACAATTAGAATATTGATAAAATTTTATCATTCAGTTGTAACCTCCTATAGTAGTTACGTTTAATATAACAGATATTAAATGAAAACGCTCTATTTTTTAAGCTGAATTTTTTATTAAAAAAGTAAATTTAGTTATAATACGATTACGACATTGACTAAAGGAGCGCATCAATATGGAAAGTATACAAACAACTGAAAATTTTAATAAGATTATTCAAAGTGATCAGCCTGTCATCATAAAATTTGAAGCGGGTTGGTGTCCAGATTGTAAAGCAATGGATTTATGGATTGACCCTATAATTGAAAAATACAATGCCTATCAATGGTATTCAGTCAATCGAGATGAGTTAGAAGATGTTGCTGCAAATCATGATGTAATGGGCATTCCTAGTTTATTAATCTTTAAAAATAGTGAAAAATTAGCACACTTACATTCAGCAAATGCGAAATCACCCGAACAGGTTGAAACTTTTTTAGCTGAAACTTTTCAAGCATAAAGCAAAAGCATGAAGTTCCGACATAACCAGTCGTAACTTCATGCTTTATTTATTAGAATTTTTCTATAAGATTTTTGTTTTTACGTTGAACATGTGGCATATCAACTGATAAGTCTGTAAGATATAACAATCCTGCAATGGCTTCATCACCAGCGATACCAAAGATTTTACGTACTTTAGGTTCAAAAATATAAGGTGGTGTTTTCCAACAAGTGCCAATTCCTGCTTCATGTAATAATAACATTAAGTTTTGAGCATAAGCACCCAAAGCAAAGAAATTCTCTCTATTTTGACGTTGGCGTGGATCTGTTTTCACAACCAATACCAATATACCGCCTAAACGCGTTACCGTTTGATAATGATCTTGCTGTTTATCCACACTATCTGGGAATGCATAAGGCGTGATTGCTTCACTCATATCCCCTAGTCTATCCTTTGTAATGTGAATCATGCGCCAAGGTTCTCGCATGCCATGGTTTGGTGCATCTGCTGCTTGTTCAATCGCTTGATATAATGCTTTATCGTCGATTTCGACATCATGTTTAAATTTCTTAATACTTCTTCTATTTGCAATCGCTTCTTGTAATTCCACGACGTATCTCTCCCTTTTTCGTTGATAACTATTATCAATTATATGCGAGTTTATGAGATTATTCAATTATCGTATTTTTGATAGAAATTGATGATGTCATGTAATTGCGTAACTTGTATTTGACCAGGCGCTTTAGGTGTGTCAATACAGCCATAAGACATTGTACCTCCAAATAGCCCCTGAGCCGTACGGGAAATCACACCAAGTGATGACATCGAAATACCAATGACCTGTTGATCAACTGATTGCGCTGTAATCGACAATACATCTAATAATCTTAGTACATCACTTTGATTTTCAGGCATCACTGCTAATTTCAAATAGTCAGCTGGAAATTGACTCATTTTATAAAAGATAAAATGTAATGCTTCGCTCTCCGGTGTATGTTGAAAATTATGATGTGATAAGATAACCGCTTTATGTTGTGCTTTCAAATGTGATATACATTGATAATAAATATCAAATGGTAAATGATTATGCCATTCCACATCGACCATATCAATGCCTTGAACTTTAGCCAATCGTTTTAGTAACGCGAGATAATTTTGCTCATCTAAAACCCCTTGACCCCCTTGTGATTCTGTACGATACGTCACTAAGATTTGAGGTTTGAAAGACAATGTTGCCAGTTGTTCCAAATTATCTTGTAGTAAACGATCTATATCCGTTTGCCATTGATCAATTCTAAGCTCTATAATATCAATGGCATGATGATCACGTTCTATCTTTGCTAATAACGTGTGATCTAAACGGCCTTTAGGTGCAATCGTTGCTGCTATGTTTACTTTAGTCATGGTGATCCCTCACTTTTAAATTCGCTTATTAATTATATTTTAAGTGACAACGACTAACTATGACAAATGTTGGTGTTCGATGATTGAAACAAATTGCAGTGGGTATAGCATGAGTACAAACATTTTTAGGAGGTCTTTATTCATGGCAGTACAATATGAAACAAAAGCAACAAACGTTGGTGGCCGTAAAGGACACGTTCAAACAGACGATAAAGCGATAAATGTAGATGTATTACCACCTCAACAAGCTGATGGGAATGCGACAAATCCAGAACAATTATTTGCTGCTGGATACGCCTCATGCTTTAATGGTGCATTTGATTTAATTTTAAAACAAAATAAAGTAAGAGATGCACAACCAGAAGTTACATTAACGGTGCGCTTAGAGGATGATTCAGAGTCAGAAAGTCCGAAATTATCTGTAGACATCCATGCAAAAGTTAAAAATGTATTATCTCAAGAAGATGCGGAAAAATATTTACAAGATGCTCACGAATTTTGCCCTTATTCAAAAGCAACACGAGGTAATATCGATGTTGATTTAAGTGTCGAAGTCGTCGACTAATGATAGTTAAATCATATCATCTAAAAATAAATTTTATGTCTTTTTTATGACGGAATTGATCAGTCAGCAATGACTGCGATTCCGTCTTTTCATTTCTTCAAATCTCTACGCTCTCATGCGTTTTCCTTAGATTTTAACCCCATACAAATACACCACATTTTTTACAAAATACCATTGTAATAATACCTTTTTTAAAAAAGAATGAAATAAATATATAAATTTCAAACCTTAGCATATTGCATTGTTAGTTTATTTATTTTATTATCATCTTAATACAAGACTTTATTTTTTATTAATGGAGGGCGCTATGAGTGATATTAGAATATTGACGTTGGATGACTTAGCACAATATAAAGCGTTATTAGAAACCGGAGACCATGCCTTTAATTGGGATAAAATTTATTTAACTCATATCACTGAAGAAAATTTAAATCTACTATTATCTCCAGATATGACTTATGCTTATATCTTTGGGATGTTTGATCAAAATGAACTTGTAGCGGCAGCCACATATTATCAAATTCAGTTTGTCGGTAGAGAGCATAAAGCAAACTTTGAAGACCTGTTTGTTAAAGAAAATAACCATGATTACAGCAAAGCTTTGATTCGTCATATCTTGCAATATGCCGAAGATCATCAAATTGAAAAAGTTATGACGTCTATTATTTCTAATAACATAAGCGATAAGATTATGTATAGCTCCATAGGCTTTGAGACTTTAGGCTATGAAGAAGATGCCTATAAAATTAACGATGAATATCAAGATGTTCATTGGCTTATTTACCATACTAAACGTGCAAAACAAAAGAATGATTAAAAATGTTTAAAATAAAGCTGCTCTAGCGATTTGCTAGTGCAGCTTTAAACTGTCAACAAGTTCTCCTACTTTATTAGCAGTAGCTGACAAGGACTGAAAATACGCTTATATCAAGCTTGTTTCAATCTTAGTCAATCTTGCTAAAGCGAGAATACAAATTCAAAATAAATTCTGTCCCACTTTCTAATTTCTCTAGTAATAATACCTCAACATATTGTTAATTTTTCAATTATCATTAATAGGATTTATCACTTCAATAAACTTAAATGCGCCATCTTTATATGAAAATTTTAAGATATGGCAATTTCCCGCTTCGAAAAACTGCTCGCGTTCAACCCAATAATCTAAAAAGACCCCAATTGTGCTCCCATGACTCACTGCTAATGTACATCCTTGGCTATCATGTTCCATAACCTGTGTTAATGTCTCTATCATACGCGTCTGTACTGCTTGTCTTGCCTCACCACCAAACGGTACAACATAATCTCCATATAGTACACCTGGCTGTTTAATTTTGCGTAGTAATTGAATACTCTCCCCTTCAAATAAACCAAATGACCATTCTTTTAACCCTTTAAGTCGCGTATATGGTTGCCCAGGAATTGCATGTTCTAATGTATCCGATGCACGTTCTTGTGTAGATGACACTGCGCTATCAAATTTAATTTGATGTTGCGTGAAATAATGACCCGCTGCTTGTGCTTGTTGTACACCTAAGTCAGTTAATGGCGAATCGCTTGAACCTTGGATTCTACCTTTTAAATTAAATAATGTTTGTCCATGTCGCATTAAATATAATATTTTTTCCATAAAAACACTCCTAACCCTGCAACATATGATGTAATAAAAACCGTCACATCAACGTAACGGTTTAGGTCTATAGTTCTATTTTATCACGATTCCACATGTATCATTAATTATCTTAGCACTTTATTATCATTGCAGCTTGCTTACTATCACAATAAAAATGACTAGGTTGTGTTTGACTTAAATATATACGGGTATAACTTAACATTGGATTTACAATTTCTAAGGAGTGTTTGTGATGACTACTAAAAGTGAATACAAGTATGTTAATCCTAATAATCTCTCATTAGAATGGGAATGTTTAATTGTTAGCAAGAGTGACATGGTGCTTGACGGCGTACCACATGAACTCATTAGCAGTTGGATTGATAATGAAATCATCCAACCATATTCCATTAAAGGGAATGAAATTAACTTTAAAACACGGGATGTATGGCAAGCTTTACATGAACAGAATTGGTACTACACACAATCAAACTAATTTATACAAGCTAATGGCTCTATTAGTGCTTTCAATCAGTTGCTGATTGGCATATTTTGATATCACATATTCGCGAATAATTTTGTTATTTTTTTCATCTTTTGGGAATTCGCAATCATTCAAAATATAGTTTGCTAAATAGCCTAATGGCGTATCATCATTACTAAAATCGATGATAAAGTCATAAAATGTCATCGTTATACCTCCCCTTAATTTCTTTTGATTATTAGGTTTATTAAAACTTACTTTCTTATTTTATTATATCTTAGCATATTACTAAAGATTATGCATGTTATTTTCATACAATTTTAATAGTGTTGTGCGCTTATATCATTGTTCTTAGTAAAGGTGAAAATAATTTCACATCATCAATGGCTTTACTAATCCACATATATCGACATTAATCACCTTTAAAAGTATATTTTTTCACAAAATTAATTATATTTTGATAAATGTGTCTAAATTGTGAAATAAAATATTTCATTGCAATTGCTATGATAGAACGACTATATTTTCAAGAGTGATTCTTTCCATCATTAGTTTGGCTTTGGCTTTTATACATCTTTCTATTAAGTGTTATAATGAATTAAAATTAATCATAGAATAATGTATAAAGTTAATTGTCTATAGGAGGTGGCTAAGATGAGCACACATTTAACAATTTTATTATGGTTAGGCATCATTTTTGTCGTTGCTGCATCTTTGATACTATTTAAATTGCTTCGAACAAAAGCTGGTTCAAAAAAAGAATCATATCTTGGCTTTACAGTGGTGTTCTATATATTTGGTATTGCACTTCTCATATATGTTTTAATATTTGGCGTATTATAGAAGCTCTATTGTATGAACAAAACAAACTGGGACATCATTCCCAAAATAATTGCACAAAGATGGTTTGAAATAAATCATCTTTGTGCTTCTTTATATATTTAAGCTCGCTTGCTTAGAAGACAGCTTCAACCACCCCAGCTTGTTTTGTTAAAAAACTATTTTAGCCAGTTATTCTGTGCTTGGGGGCCCGTCGATTGTTTGCTATAATTGGGTAAACTATTAGATAGATAGAAGGTGTTTGTTGAGTTGGTTTTAAGAAGATTAAATATATTTATTATTGTTGGTGTTATTTTGTTTTTTGTCAGCTTAATACCAGCTACTGAGACTCAAAACACTCGTATACACAATAAAGATTTCAAGCTGCAGCCAGGCGATATTATTTTAACAAAAGGTCCTGTTTTATTCGGCTTTTTTGGACATTCAAGTATTGCCATAGACCATGATACTGTACTCCAGATTGAAGGACCTGGTGACAAACCAATTGTGGAATCTTTTGAATCATTTAAACATCGGTTTGGCGACGGAAAAAATGACTGGATAAAGGTTTATCGTAGTGTTAAACCAGGCGCTGGTATCAAAGCAGCACAATGGGCAAAAGCGCATTACAAAGACAGCGATAAAACCTATCTCGTAACATTAAACTTGAAGAGTGAAAATTATACATATTGTACCAAAATTATCTATCAAGCTTATAAATATGGTGTTAGTGACAATGCAATTAATGACCAAGGCTTAAAAATTATTTCCCCTTATGCACTTGTAGACAATTTTTCCAAAGACTATCGCTTGAAACTCGTTTATGATTATTAAAAAATATAAAGGCATATTTTTAGTGATATAATGGCGATACATTAAAGCTAGTTTGCAGTATTCATATGCTTTACATAATCATATACATTAAATTAACGTTCAAGATATCACTCCTATATTACCCGTATATATCTTGTATTTAAGTTCTTTTTCTTTTAATATATATTTACATTTTACATATAAAACATCCGAAAAATGGATGAAAAAAGCTTGATATAAGCGTATTTTCAATCCAGTCAACTACTGCCAATATATATCGTTCATAGCCTAAAATATAATGATGTGCCAAACTGTCTCTGTTGGGCCCACCCCAACTTGCTGTGCTTGACGAAATGCGCTTCGCATTTCTCTCTGTTGGGGCCCCACCCCAACTTGCGTTGTTCGTTGAAATGCTTGACGCATTCCTTTTTGTTGGGGCCCCTATTCTAGTTTGTATAGGTTGATGTGGGTGTTTTTTGTGTCTTTTAGGTCGATGTAGGTGATGGATGTGAATGGTATGATTCGTGTGGTTTGGGGCATGGGGTAGATGATGACTTCGTTTTGGTAGTCGATGTTTATGTCGTTTTCTAGGGTGATTCTTTTGGCTCCTACGACAATAGTAATGGGGTGAAAATCTTCGTTTTGGAAGTATTTTCGTAATAGATCTTTATTCATAATCATCACGTCCTTCACTTATTTTCTATCCTTTTTTTGTAAAGTTTGGATGAATTTTATGTATTATATGCGTTAATCTTTAAATTTATTTAATTTTTTTAGCATTTATAATGCTTTAAAGCCGCAAATGCTTTATATTTAAATTGTTTTCAATTATACTTTCTAAAGTTTAAGTTTTATATTATTTTTTACTAAAAGGAGTTTTTATGCAACGACACTGGAATAAAAAATATTATTATGCCTTGGTTATTGGCCTTATTGTAACAATTATCGCCCTTTTTAGTGCGATTTATTTTACGCGTCAAAATGCCGTTAACCAAACCTCAGATACCTACAAAGATTTTAATGACTTAAAGCATCACACGACACAAAACAAAGACTGGAAAATTAGCACTAAGCATGTGAAAAACGATAATATTTTAATCACTGCCATACATGGTGGTGGGATTGAACCTGGATCGACTGAAATTGCTCGCCGCATTGCTAATATAGGGAAGTATGATTTTTATAGTTTTCAAGGATTATTACCTGCAGATAATCAACGTTTACATATTACTTCAACCAATTATGATGAACCTCAATTAATGAATATGCTAGCAGCTACAAAAGAAACGATATCGGTTCATGGCTTTAATGGTGAAGATCCACTTATTTACATCGGTGGAAAAGACAAATATATGGCCAAAGCGATTCGCACTGAACTGCGCAAAGCTGGCTTTACTATTAAGTCTAGCCCTAAAGGAATTGAAGCAATGTCGGAAGATAATTTTGTTAATCAAAATGGCACTGATTCAGGTGTGCAATTGGAGTTAACTACGAAACAACGTCAACTCTTTTTTAAAGACTTGAAACTAGATAAAACAACACGTAATAACAGTGATAATTACACGCATACTTTTTATAAATTTGCGAAAGCTGTTCATAAAGGGATAGAAAAAGCAAAATAAGACATTTTTATTACAATATGCCGTTCAAAACATTTCCTGACTATATAGAGGGTATTTATAGGTATATGATGTTTTTTAGGAGGCATATTTATGGATGAATTAACGCAAGAACAAAAATATACCATTGCAAAGTTTTACAAACTTTACATGGAACGCTCAAATGCTGGTCAACCTGAGGATAAAGCAAACGACTTTAAAGATTCTGTATCAGCACAAGACGCCTATTTTTGTGATAGAGATTATCATGATTTTGTTGAAAATTGTAAGGTGCTCATTAATAATGGTTATATTAATGGTGATGTGTCAGGGGATCGCATCAATCATATAAGTGTAACGACTAAAACTTTTGTAGAATTTGAACAAAGTTTTAGTTAATATATAGAACTATACGATAATGAAAAAGGTGATAACATGCCAGCATGGGATATTCATATTCAATCTAAACACAACATCGCTGTTCAAGAATTTGAACAAAGCCTTTCAGTTATAGAGCCAATTGATGATAGTAGTTTTCAAATATTAGCAGAAATTGACTTAAAAGGTGAAACGCCCACTACATATCTTTTCGATGATACGTTGGTGATTGATATACAATCAGAAACTACAGAAATAAAAATCTTTGATAAATAGTAATCATATGTTTTGCGAGGCGCATAAACTTGCCTCGTAATATTTTTATTGTTATAGTATATTTATTATACTAAATATACTATTGAAAGGGTGGTTTTTTGAAATTTGGCCTTCTTCTAATTCGTGTCATGTTAGGCATTACATTCACTGTTCATGGTGCTCAAAAAGCAATCAGTGGTTTTCACGAGCCTATGACAATGATGTCTAATATGGGCTTCCCTGCATTTGTCGGCATTTTATTAGGCCTCTTTGAACTTGTTGGTGGTATCATGATGATTGTCGGTCTATTAACTAATTACATCGCTATTGGCTTCATAGTCATTATGCTTGGTGCACTGTTCACGGTTCACTTACCGCAAGGCTATATGGCTTCAGAACTCCCTCTTTTATTATTAGTTATGAGTATAGCTATAGCCGTTAGCTATCAATGGAAAAAATTATTTCAACCATATTAATATTTATAACTTGCGCCTCACTGCATCATATATGCTGTGTGGCGTGCTTTTTGTTTTAACTTCTTTACTATTTTTATATAACACTATTCTGCTTACTTTATACATAAAAAGTCATATGTTGTTTGTCATCTTTATAATAAGCTAGACGATCTTGCAACGTGCCAGTATGAAGTTCTAATTTATGACCATCTGGATCTGTAAAGTAAATTGATTTTTTTATCTTTAAGATGTCTTAGTCGTCCATTTAAAATAGGTACTTCATGCTTTTCAAGCCAATCATACCAAGCATCAAAATCTTTATTTTCAATAGAAAAGGCAATATGTGTATAGGAATATTGAATCTCGTTTCTTGGTATATTTTGTTCTTCATTCAAAGCAATCCACAATCCTCCAATATTAAAATAAGCTGTAGTTCGTCCTTGTACTAATAAATCACCTTGAAGAATACGTTCATAAAAGTCTATAGATGTCGCTAAATCAGCTACAGAAAAACAAATATGGTTAATGGCTTGTATCATTATATCTCTCCTTTATTTTTTCTATATTAATCTGTTATAAGCGTCTTAGAGCTACCGATAAAATAAAGTCATATGTTTCTTGCTCTGAACACATACGATTTTCTCCTTTGTATAGCTCATTCCTTAATTAAAGACACATTTTATTACTTTCATTCCCTATTTTATTGGGATAAGTATGTCACCACTATTTCAAAATTTTCAACTAGCTTAGTTTTGTTCTTTTATATAAAATTTCACCCTTAACATTAAAATATAACGCTAAGGGTGATGCGTCTGAGACATCATAACGTTTTAGGCTATGAACGATATATTGACAATAGTTGACTGGATTAAAAATACGTTTATATCAAGCTTTTTCAGTCCCAGTCAACCTTGGTAAAGCAGGACTACGAATTCATAATGAATGCTGTCCCG
>NZ_KV809468.1:231493-276547 GCF_001812565.1 Staphylococcus sp. HMSC059F04
ACTACGAATTCATAATGAATGCTGTCCCGCTCCCAATACACATTAATGGCCTTTATGTTTTTCTTTTGCTTTAATTCTTTTGACTCTTCTTTTATAGGCTTTTTCAGCTTCTTTATCTGCTTTGTAACGTTGTTTACGGCGCTTTTTCTTCCGTTGTTGTTCTTCTTTTAATGCCATTTGTGCTTTTGTTAAATCTTTAGGATGTTTTTGTTCTTTAGCCACACGACGTTGTAATCGTTTAGGATTAAGGTGTTTCTTTGGCGGTTTGCTATTTATTTCAACCTCCGCATCATCTAAACAAGCTAATAAATGATTGGTAATAAATTGCAATACTACTTCGTCATCTGGCTCTACACCGAACGTGTATTTTATAAATTTCACCTTTTGACCTTTACGGTATTCAACCAAACCTATAAAAAACTGACCATCATGTAATATAGATAGCTCCATGCTACCCCTCCTCTAATTTTTAGCAATTAGAAATGATGGACGACCTGAGGAGGAAGGTTACTGACAAAGCTAAACTTTGCATTGGGACTACCAACCCAATTGTGTTTTTACATTTCTGGTTACAATATAACGTAACTTAGGGTGTTAATAAAGAGTAGAATAATGATTCATGCATCACTTAATCCAAAATATCGCTTTATATTGCTTAAACATTTTACTATACTTATAACGTATTACTGTCAAAAAACGAAACTTCTTAGGAGTGAAACATGTGAATATTATTGTCTATTGTGGTGCGAGTGAAGGCCACAACGGTATTTATAAAGAAGGCGCAATTCAGCTAGGTCAATGGATTGCTGAACAAAACCATACGCTTATCTTTGGCGGTGGCAATGCAGGTTTAATGGGAGCGATTGCAAATAGCGTCATACAACATGGTGGTAAAACAATTGGTGTCATGCCCACATTTCTGCAACAAAGAGAATTAGCCCATAATGGCTTAGATGAATTAATCATTGTAAATTCAATGTCTGAACGTAAAGAAAAAATCTTATCTCTTGGTGATGTATGCATTGCACTTCCTGGAGGTCCGGGAACACTTGAAGAGATTTCCGAAGTTGTGTCATGGTCAAGAATTGGACAAAACCAAAACCCTTGTATTTTTTATAACATTAATAATTACTACGACCATATTCAACACTTTTACGATCATATGGTTACTGAAGGCTTCTTGAGTCAAACAGATCGCCAACATATGCTATTCTCAGATAATATTAATGAAATGGAACAATTTATTCAATGTTATCAAGCGCCAGAAATTAGAACTTATAAATGAAATAATTAAGCCGTATGAAAATCAAGATACCTTGAAATATCATACGGCTATTATCATCTTAGTGGTGTTGAAATGAATTCTATTTATTTGTGCTAGGACCACCATAGCTTTTGCTATTTCTAAATCACTTCGTACTTTTATTAATGCTATGATTCACGAAATAACTGTGGATATTTATGCTTTAGCTGCTTCAAAAGTTGTTTCATTGTGGCATTGTTTACTTCTTTAAATTGTATATTCGGACTAAGATTGGGATCTTTGTCATTATGATCTTTCGGCGCAAAGCCACTAGATAACCTCGTATCATCTTGTTTCTGAAATTGATATTTATATACTTTACCATTATCTGCGATTAAATATTTGGTTATGGGATATGACATATCTGCAACATTTGCATAACCCTCTACATTAGATAAGTTTTGGGCACGAGAATCTATTCCAGTTTGCTTATGTGCTGATTTATACGTTACAAATCCTGCAAGCGTATGGAGTTTAAATGCCTTGGGTCCGGGTTTGTTTTGATTGCTCACTTGTAGCTGACCATCTGCGGTTAAGGCGTACCAATCACCAGTCGATATCTCTCCACTACCAAAATAGCGATTGGTAACGGCCCGCTTATGCTGTTCACCTTGTTTATTCGCCCACTTAAGCACATCTTTTTTTAACTGTTGTCGCTCTTTATCATGATGCTCAACATGTGGTGTGCCAGAAGCTTCTGTTTGCTTATCGCCATGACTATCACATGCCGTCAATACCATGCAAACTGTTAGTAATACTGCCATGTATCTTTTGCCTGTCATCAAAGTTTAACACTCCATTCTTGCTAACCCTGTTAAAAATACAGTCACATCGTCCATTATCTCAACTTATGATTTAGTTCATAAGAATAGCTGTTTATCGTTTATTTTTATCTTTCTTAATTCCAAACTCATCTATTAATTTAATATCTCTTGGTTCACCTTTACTAATATCACCGTATAATTGATATATTTTAACTTTTAACTTATTGCCTGAAACTTCATACACTGAAAAGTTTTGTGCTGAAGAATCTCTATTGTTTGCATGTTTATTTTTAAATGCAGATGTCTTTTGTGGTTGCTTTCCTACAGCAAACAAACTGTTATAATGATCCAGTTGACGTTGCGTTAATCCTTTAAGTTCTGGTCTTACTTTTTTGATGTGTTTTAATGAACGATCATAAATATCGTCATAGGCCTTTGTACCACCTGTATTTGGTAAGACGTACACTGATCCTTTAGGATTGTCATAGTATTCAACATGATCATCGCCTAATATTTGCTTGGCATCTTCTTTTCTAGCATTAACAAAACTGTTTTTAGTTGAGGTATGTCTAAGTGAATGCGTGCGTGCAAGCACGTGATCATGACCTTGCAATACCAAATCAACGTCTAAATCGTCAATTTCTTTTGTCAGTTCGTTGCGAACTTTTTGAATGTCTTCATCTGATAAAGCGTGATAAGATTTAGAATACATTGGTTTATGCAAGTTTAAAATAATCCAATTAGCACCTTTTTTGCGGGCTTGTTTAATATCATTTTTAATCCATGCCATTTGTTGTTTACCAATTGCTTTTTCGTCTGGATTATCTTTTGACTTCTTATTGTCATTTGTATTTGCTACAACCATATGTGCACCATTATAGTCAAATGAATAATAAGAACCACCATTAACCGCATTATTTGCTTTTGGCACATTGACGTGTTGATTAAATTGTCCTAATAGTTTTGGATCATCTTCATTAAACGCATGTTCATCATGATTCCCAGCTGTAGCAGCTACAGGTAAAGACATAAATGACGGTCTTGATTGATCATATAAATCTGCCCACTCATCTTCAATTTCGCTTGTCTCTACGAAGTCCCCCGTATGCAATGCAAAATTAGGATTGCCTGCCGTTTGAATTGCTTGATTTAATGTGTCAGCTCCAAATTGTGCCTCATTTCTAACATGTTCATTCCAAAACGCATTTTGTGTGTCTGTGTATTGAACAAACTTAAAGGCATCCCCTTTGTTACCTGATGTTTGAAATTGCCCAACAGTACTTTGACCACCTTGCAAACTGCCCACTTTATAGTAATATTTTGTATTTGGTTTTAAGCCCGTTGCTTTTGCTTTATATGTATATTCTGTTTGTGATGTTAACGTAGCTTCACCATGTTCATTACCACTTGTCCATTCTGGGCCATGTGCGTTTGCATCAGTATAATACCCGTTTACTTTTTCCTTGCCATTTTTATCTTTGATTATGTTGCCTTCATCATCTTTTTGTACATCTTTAAAAATAAAATGACCACTATCATCACGCTCAAGATATTTTGAGTTCACCTTCTTAGGTTTAGCATTAAATATTTGTGCATCATCAAAACGTCCAGATTCAGAAACCCAAACTTTAGCATCTTTGAACCGATCCGTTGTATACCAACTAAAGCCCATTTCTTTCTGAGTATTGCCATTAAAATTTGTCATAATTCGGTTCGGACTGTTTTTTGTAGGTATTGGCGCAACATGTGGTTTAGTCTGTGTCACTTTAATTTCATTTTGATTTGTAGCTTGATCAGGACCTTGTCCCGCACCACTTGCTTCAGCATTTCCTGGACAATACATAGTCATACTTAAGGCCATAACCATACTAGCCATACCACTTATCCATTTTGATTTTTTTGTTTGCAAATACAACTGTAATTCCTCCCTAAATTAAATTGAATAACATCGCCTTACATATTTAAGATATCAAGACGACTTTAAAAGAATGTAAATCTAGCATGATTATTATATTAAAAAATTAATTAAATTATATACTATTAATATGCAGAATAATCTAATAAATATTAATTATTGTTAGGCCTTTCAGCTATTAATAAAGTATTAGCGGTTTTATGGACACAGTTCATAATAAAAAAGAGCGAGACAGCATTCATAATGAATTCGTAGTCCCGCTCCGGCAAGGTTGACTATGATTGGAAAAAGCTTGGTATCAGCGTATTTTCAATCCAGGTCAACTACTGTCAATATTTAGTTCATAGCTTAAAACATAATGATGTTCTAGCTTATTTATCAAATATAAATATTTTATTATCATCTTTCGTCATGTTCAGTTGGATTAAAGTCTATACTATCAGTAAAATAAATATTTTCTCCTCTTTTTTCTACAAAGGTAAATTCTATATCTTTATAACCAACAGATGAACCCTTGAAATCGCCATCACCTTTCAACAATAACTTAGGTGCTTTATTGGTTGGAATATGATATCTTTTTCTTAACTGTCGCACATTATCATCATCATTAGTTAATTGATATTTTGCTGAATAACTTGGCACATTGGGATTATATGAAAAATCACCATCTCCGTAGTCATTGATATCTTTAAAATTGCCATATTGTACAAAAAATTTAAAGTTTTCTATTTCTTCTTTTAACTTTTTATCATTTATTGGTTTTGTTGGAATGATTTTGTTGTGCTCCATTTTTACTGGATATCTCTTTTCTTTACTCTGTGGTCTTCCTTTTTTGTCTTCACTTATTTCATCTATTTCAAAATATCCATTTGTTTTTCTAGTATTCCTATTTATATATAAAATCATACCTCTTGACTTCAAATTATCTCCTTTTGTTTGAATATTCATTTCAGAGCTAATAATCCACGTTCCTTTATCGTTCTTATCAAATTCTTGGTCTCGGAAGCCCTCTTTATCATAAAAGTCTTCAAGGTTTTTAGTCGGATAAATACTTAACATTTTATTAAAACTACGTTTAATTTGAGCTTCTCTATTATTATCTTTGTTGTTCATGCCACATCCGCCAATAAAAAGCATTAAAATGAGCAAGCATCTAAGCAACTTCTTTGAATGCAACATGTCTTCACATCCCTTATACTTCCATCGATGTCTATTATATTTATTTTATATTATCAAAACATAGAGATGCGAACAACTAAATATTTATATTATAAAATCAGAAGACGTCACTGACATATTTTTCAATTTATAAAGAAAATTTAAAAAAAGAGCTACAACACATGAGTGCTGTAACTCTTAATCCAATATAAATATTTTATTGCTTTTTATTATCATCCAAAACATCTTCATTAATAATTAGAAAGGCCAACACACCGAGAGGAATTCCTAGTACTGGTGTGGCAAAGATACTTGCGACAATAACATAAAAAATAAGTATACCAATATCTTTAGATGTCCACTTTTTATTTACTAAATAATCCCACATTTCTTTTATACTCATTATAAGACCACCTATATTAAATTTACTGCTTATTTATGTATAGACTATCATATAATTTCTATGATATAAATTAGATTCGTGCAAAATTCTTTCTTCACTATTTATCTGTTGATTCATGATAGTCAACCTGACATGTTATTAACATATCATAGGAAACAGTAGTAGTATTAAATTATTGTTTTTTAAACGACATATGCATCAGCTATTTAGAAAATAATAAAATATCGTGCCATATTAGTCTTGAGAATCACCTTGATATTGCTTAAAATAATCTTCATTCAAATGATTGAGTTCAATATTTTCAATTTGAAGTGTGACATGTTCTAAATGATATTTATTTTTAAGTAAATCTGAGACTTTATTAATGGTCGCATATGGAGATTTAATATATTTATCACTTAAAACCACATGTGCACTAAGAGAGCTTTGGTTCGTTGTGATGCTCCACAAATGAAATTCATGTACATCAATAACACCTTCAATACGTTTCATATGATCGATAATTTCGTCTGAACTATATCCTTCTGGAACGCGCTCCATAAGCACTTTCCACGCATTTTTTATAATCTTATAACCACCATTAAATATGATAAGTGAAATAATGATACTAATGATTGGGTCGATGATTTCCCAACCTGTAAAATGAATTAATACTACAGCCACAATAACACCAAGAGAATTTAACAAATCCCCCATGAAGTGCCATAGCGCACTCTGAATATTGATATTGTCTTCTTTTTTTAAAGATCTAACTAAAATCAACGTTAAAATGATATTAACGAGAAGCCCAAGTGTAGCAATAACAACCATGACCCCACTCTCGACTGGTTCCGGATGAATGATACGCATGACACCCTCATACATAATCCCTAAAGAAATAACAATTAAAGCCAGTCCATTAAGGAAAGCAACAATAATTTCAAGTCTTAAGAAACCATAAGTATAATTTTTTGTGGGCGGTTTACTCGCAAAATAAATCGCAACCATAGATAACCCTAAAGCTAAGACATCACTCAGCATATGAAATGAATCCGAAAGTAACGCCAAAGAATTCGCATAGATACCACCCGCAAATTCAACAATCGTAAAGATGAGCGTTATAACTAATGATAACCATAATGTAAATTTAGAATGATTTTGAAACTTTCTATGTTCAACATGATGAAAATATTTTGTATTATTTGCCATTTTAAATAACCCCTATTTTACTAAATATATTTCTTGTAAATACCCTATTTTTATTATTACATGTTTGTAAAAAAATGTAACATGAATTAGTAATGTTTTTATATTTAGTAAAATAGAAAAATATACGCATAAGCGTTCACATTTTCAAAGTTCTTTTATACAAAAGAAACAGCATGTTCTGTTCTTAACTATGGAAAAGAAGTATTTAAGATACACGTGATATTTCAGTTGGCAATTTCATGAAATAATTATTTCAACATGACTCAATTTATATAAATACATCGAAAATATAACATATATCTATCTCTAATTATTCTTTTTTCTTTCATTATGCTTCTTAATCCCTAAAATCATCGATGGAATGGAAACGACACAGGCTAAACATAAATAAAAAACAATACTCATTAAGGCTGAAAAGCTCATTGAAAGAGGCTCCTTTCTTTAATATTTATTTATGATAAACCGGCATTTAGCTTCTATAAAATATGTAATTTACATCTATAATATACTAAACATTTTGTAGTTTCTCAACGTCCTTAAGTACTCGTACTCTAAATCTATCGAATTATTTGAGCATTGCCATTAGAATTATTGAACTTGCGTCTTACAACATAAATTATCATTCAACGTTAAAATTATTTGTAAATCAGGCAATGGACATCTAGATAGCATAATATATGTTTATTCAATATTTTTTCTATACCATAATTTAATTAATTGTATACTGATGAATTTGTTAATAATACTTTATTTTTATACTAAAAAACTTATAATTTAATTAAAGTACTATAATTAAGGATGATAAATATGAAACATTTACATAAAAACAAATCTTTTTTCAATCTACTTTTAGCAAGAATTTTAATTAATGCTGGAGATAGCCTTTATTATGTAGCAACAACATGGACAGTTTTACAATGGACACATCATTCAGTATTAGTTGGATTAACAAATACATTATTAATGATTCCTATGTGTATTTCTTTTTTGTTTGGGCCTATAGTAGATGCTATTGCTTTAAGAAAGACGCTCATCATAACGCCTATTCTTCAATTTTTAATTTTATTAACTATAACTTTTTTGTATTTTATTGGCATCTTAAATGTTTATCTTTTAATTATTTTAGTGACACTCGCTATGTTTTGTACGCAAATAGGTTATCCAGCACAATCAAAAGCAATTCCTATTTTGGTAAGTAATGATGCGTTAGTTAAAGCAAATTCTGCTATGAGTGTGGCTTATCAAGGTACAGATGTTATCATGAATGCTTTAAGTGGTATTATTGTTGCTACACTCTCTTTCATTCCATTATATTTTGGTAATTCGTTAATATTTTTAATCGCTGCTTTATTTTTTATGTTAATAAAATGGCCTGTAACACAAACAGAATCTATATATAAAGGTAAATATTTAAATAATTTAAAAGAAGGCTTTCAAGAGGTATATCATTTTTTATTACTTTTAATAGCTGTATCAAGTTCCATTCTTAATTTTGGGTTAGGAATTCTTTATACTTGGGTCCCTTTAAAAGCAAATTATCTTGGTGATTCATTTTATTTTGGCTTATTAATGAGCTTACTTTCATTAGGTTTAATTGTTGGTTCATTACTTGCGCCTTATATAAATAATGTAAATATTGGTTATGGTAAAATCTTGATATTTTTATATTTATCCTCGGGTTTACTTTTAATATTTATTAACTATGTTCCTAATATTATTTTTATGATGTTATTTCCAATCTCATTTATCACTATTAGTATAGGTAACGTTTCTCTAGTATCAATCCAACAAAAGGTAACTCCTGAAAAATTATTAGCACGCATTACTACTATAATAACTAGCATATCTGCAATGACTTTACCTTTAGGCAGCTTATCTAGTGGTGTATTAATTAAATATTTAGGTCTTGATTATACGCTTGTTCTTACAGGTCTGATATTTATAATCGGCAGCCTTATATTTTACCTATCTAAACCATATAGATCACTGCCCCAAATAGAAAAAATTGAATATAAACATATTTTTAAAAATCATTAAATATGCTGTAAAAATTAGAATCTTAGTTCGTCGCCAATATCTATATTCTTTATAAAAAATCGTATTCACTTGGGTATTGCCAGTACTTTGTTTCGCAAAAAAGTATCTCATAATTCTGATTCAATAGCTGATTGTAAAAAACAGTTGCAAAACATATAATGGTTGGCTTTAACAATATTAAATAATAAGGGAGCGGGACAGATTTCATAATGAATTCTTAGTCCCGCCCCGGCAAGGTTGACTAGGATTGAAAAAAGCTTGGTATTAGCGTATTTTCAATCCAGTCAACTACTGCCAATATAGAACTCAGAGCCTAAAATATAATTATGTCCCAGACTCTTATTACTTTTCTCTATAAAACTAATATTTGTAATAAATGTGAACTACAGCATTTGAATATTGCTAATCTAAGATAACGGCCTAATATATCATTAGCCTTTAATCTACTACTAGAATTGATAGGTACATCTACAAATTCCACATGTTCATGGTATACGAGTTTTAACCTACCAGTTTCTAGTCAAGTTTCACCATTCTTAACCACAATCTCTTTCGTTGCTATTTCATCGTCAATTACTGATTGAATCAATAAATACAATAACTTTTCACCTTATAAAATAACCTCATGTATAAGGTCATCTTTACGATTTTTTAATGTATTCACTTAAAATTTCAATTATTCTTTTATGAAGGTAATTTAACTTTAAAAATAGCATAAATTAAAAGTATAACTGATAAAAACTTAACTATTCTACATCTTCTAATGGTAAGCTCATACCTTTCCATCCTTCTAATGCTCCAGCTAATTCATAAGCCTCAAAACCATTTCGATATAATTCTAACAACGCTTGCTTACCTAAAATCGTTCCTCCAGTCCAATCATAAACAACATAAATATTATCTTGAGATAACTCGTTTAAACGATTATTTAAGTCTTTAGCTGGTATCTCTAAAGAACCTTTAATTTTATCTTTTTTCACTTCTTTAGGTGCATTTCTTACGTCTAAAACTGTATATTTATTTGTACCTTTTTCCATATCTTCAAGCACAACATGATGATTAATATATAAGCTTAAAAATGTTTCTAAAAATTCAATTTTATTCATTTTCTCCATCCTCTTCTATTTTATTTCTTAATTTATTCATCAAATGAAAAAATGTTTCTTTTTCTTGTTCATCAAAATCACTAAATATATTTGACACAAAGTCATAATTATTAGGTAAAAACTCTTTCAACTTTAAATAACCAATTTCAGTCATTTGTACATAACTGGAACGTTTATCATTTGATAAATTAACCCTTCTAATTAAGCCTTGTTTTTCTAACCCTTTAACTAATCCTGTAATTGTTGATTTTTTATTACCTATTTTCTTAGATAAATCTGATGGCGATAAAGTCATATTTTCTTCATAAGAAAGCAACATTAAAATTGAAAACTTAGCTTCTGACAAATCATATTCTTCTATAAACTTGTCATATTTACTTTTCATAATTTTGTAAGCTTTATTAATTTCAAGATATAACATGACAGAAATAATATCTAAGTTTTCATATTCTTTTTTCAGTCCTTCTAATTTTGTATAAGTCGGACTATCTATCAAATAAAATTCGTTCACGTGAACAACCCTTTCTAATATAGTTAGGCGCCTAACCACTTAAAGCGTAACACATCTTTTTATTTTTGAAAAGTATAAATACATTCAATTAGTTCGTGTCTAGATTAGGTTCAAATTCACTTTTCTTAACCACAAACTTTTTATTACTATTTCATCGTCTATACGCAGTCCTCTTTTCGCAGATTCTTTAAACCATATTACTAAATGTAGTGTTGGTTAATACTCGTAGTCTCAATTAATGTCTGCTTTATTCTATTTATCTAATTTCACAATTTTCGAAGCGTGAGAGAAAAATACGTCACTGAATGTATGACTTAGTATTTCATGTCCCCTAAAAACAAAGGAAATTCCATTTTTCTACTCTTTATATCTAACAGAATGAATTGTTTAAGTAGCTATTTTCAAAAATTAGACATTGTTATTCATAAAGAATAGATAATCATTCAAACATACACATTAATTAGATTTCTATGCTTAATCTACCTAATTTTTTAGTAAAGCATCACAAAAATACTAATTTTGACTATTAACTTTAAATAGTATATTAAATATTCAAAAAGTTCTAATAATGCTATAATAAAAATGATATAGAAAGGAGAAGTTAAAAATGGACAATACTAATAAGAAGCAAAACTGGTTAAAAGTTCTTTGGGTAGGTATTTTAGCCGGTTTACTGTCAGGAATAGTTAAATTAGGTTGGGAAGTTATGTTCCCACCAAGAACACCAGCTAGAGATGCAACAAATCCGCCTCAAGAACTCTTACAGATATTGGGAATACCTTCAAATGTCACACACCTTACATATAGTTTTTCTGAACACGCATTGCCATTTGTAAGCTTTATTGTTCATTATAGTTTTTCAATTGTAATAGCAATTATTTATATTATTTTAGCTAATAAATATTCTAAGATTACTTTGGGATATGGTGCATTATTTGGAATTATAATTTGGATTGCTTTTCACTTGGTTATTATGCCTATCATGCAAGTTGTCCCAAGTCCTTTTGAACAACCATTCACAGAACATATTTCTGAACTATTTGGTCATGTAGTTTGGATGATGGTTATAGAAATGGTCAGACGATATTTTTTTAAGTTAAAAATAATAAATGCTTAATTTAAGTCATACTATTAAAAATCAAAACCACCCGTCAAACGGGTGGTTTGTTTTGCGGCTATAAGCCCGCTATACCGGCTAGCGTCTATAGGCGCTGGCTTTTTCATTTCATTTCCAACCCAAAATGTGATTGTCACTTTAGCTAGCCTATAAAGAGGTTTCTCTTACATTCAATTTACCTAGTGCTTTATCTTGCATTTCTTAGTTTTGAATATATTTTTTATTTCGCATGCTTTACGTGCTCAACAGACTAAAGTCATTAATAAAAATTGGTTCTATAATAAATCACCAGTCCGATTTATTATAGAACCTAAGTAATTTCAGTTGATTGATGGGCCATCTTTATAAATTCTAATAGAATTATATTTTAAAACTACTTAAACAAAGCATGAAACCAGTTGTTCCCTTATATTTGCATAAATCGTAACGATTAGTCACTTGATATTTACCATAACCCACAACCTTTACGTAGTAATTCATCTCTACTTCAACAAAGAACATATCTCAGCGTAAAAACACCACTTAAAATATTGCTTAGTTACAATTTTGACCTATCTATGTTCTTTCTTTATTTGTGATACTGTTTTCGTATTTTTAATAAATTTATTTTCTAATTCTTCTGAATAAGATATATTTCCATTAAATTGAAAATTTTCTGTAGACCTTATACCTACACTAAAAGATAAATTTTTATCTTTATTTATATAACCGCTAATATCATAGCCATCCATTGGATTTTTTTTGAATTCTGTAAATTCAATGTTTTTGAAATCTTTGACATTGTATTTCATATATAAAGTTATTCTTTCTTTTTGTTCATTATAGTACTTTTGTTCTTTTTCTTTTTGTTCATCATATTTCATTTTTAAATAGACGCCTCCTACGATCAATATTATACTAATTAATATAATAACTGTTAAAAATATTTTTTTATTCAAAAAATCAATCCTTATTTAATTTTAAATATTTCGTATCAAATTTATTTCTTTCAACTTTTCTTCTAAATTTTAAAAGTGTTTCTCCAATAACTAATGATTGATACGCTTCATACAAATACTTGATAACTTTCTAAATTAATTTATCCACTCAATTCTAGCTTTTGAGATAATTTCAGCATGCAGTTTTATATTATTAAATTTCCTATTAATCCAATAAAAAATATTGTTGTAATTATCCCTGTTACTAGAGATGACTAATAATAATTCCAATAAATCCCCACAAGCTTAATTTTCTTAAAAGTGATAATACTATTTTTATATCAAAAGAGATAAACGATAGCAAAGATTATTTAAAATGATATAAAAAGAATAGCATTTATAAAGATAATTATGTATTATTTGGTACGTTCTTCAAAGCCTATAGTGAATCTACTATTTTAAGACATTCTCATGCTTCTATGTTAGTCAATCATGGTGTAAGCATTATGATAATAGCACAACGATTAGGTCATGCAGATAGCACTGAAGTATATAATAGATACGGACATTTGTACCTTAGTACACAGAAAGAAATAATTAAATATTTATAACCACTACCTAAAAATGAGGCAGTGGTTTTTTATGCGTTGTGCACTATCTGCGCACTTTTTGTGCACCCAAAAATAAAAAGCCCACAACCACAGTGGTTGCAGGCTATATAATGGAGACGGCGGGATTCGAACCCGCGTCCAGAGGTCCTGATACAAATCTTTCTACGTGTGTAGTCTATATTTCAGTTTCACACAATGAAAGGTCATAGACAACCAACGTTGTGCTAGCTTGATTGGTATTCTTCTAAACAGACTTCAAACGGCAGTGTTTAGCATATCTTATTCAGGTTGAATCGCGTTAACAGCACATAGGAAATGCTGTTAGGCGATGCAGAGTGCGCTTAGGCAGCTACTGCGAAATTATTGTTTGATTTGCCAGTTATTATAAACTGAATGTGTTGATGACGAAGACAACCCTCCGACACGCTTAATAAGCTCGGGGGACCCCTGTCGAATCCAAGAACGTCCCCGTAATGAATAATAAACAAGCATTAATTATCATATCAAAATCAGCCCGATTAAGCAATGACGTTGCTTAATAACGGGCTTTCATCGCACGATCTACATCGCGTTTCATCGCTTTTTCTTTCAACGCTTGACGCTTATCGTATTTTTTCTTACCTCTTGCTACGCCAAGCAGTACTTTACAATGACCGTGTTTTAAATACAGTTTAAGCGGAATGATTGAGTATCCTACTTCTCTTGTACGCTCGCCTAGTTTGATAATTTCTCGTTTATGTAATAAGAGTTTTCTAGAGCGTAATGGATCATGATTAAAGCGATTTCCTTCTTCATATGGTGCGATGTGCATATTGTTTAAATAGATTTCTCCACGTTTTACTTGGGCATAGCTATCTTTTAAGTTAGCACTGCCACGACGTATCGATTTTATTTCGGTTCCTTGTAAGACGATGCCTGCTTCTATGGTATCTTCAATGTTGTAGTCGTGTCGTGCTTTACGATTTTCAGCTAATGTCCCTGGTGATTTCTTTTTAGCCACTGGTTATCACCTCTTTGTTGCTTATTTTTTCTTTCTTCGTGACTTTTTCTTCACACTTTTATCTTTGTAAAATGGTTTGTGATTTGTTTGACCATTTTTTTCTTTTTTGCGTGCATTTTTACCTTTGCGCTGTTTTGACTTCTTAGATTTTTTGCGACGTTGCCCATCGTTTTTTGATTTGTCTAAAGCTTTGCCGCGTGTTTTAGCTTGAATGGTTTTACCTCTCGCTGGACGTTGACTACTACTTTGAGATATTGGCATACCGACAATTTGGAAGTCTATCATACGTTCATCTACATCTACGTGGGTCACTTTAACTTTGACGGTATCTCCAATTCTAAATACTTTTGCTAAGCGCTCACCAATCAATGCCATTTGACGTTCTTCAAAATGATAATAATCGTCTGTCATATTGGAAATATGGACCATGCCTTCAATTGTATTTGGTAATTCGACAAACATGCCAAAGTTGGCTACAGAACTAATAATACCTTCGAATTGATCACCAATATGTTGAATCATATACTCTGCTTTTTTAAGCTCATCGGTATCACGTTCTGCATCTATCGCACGACGCTCACGTTGAGATGTGTGTTCAGCAATTTCTGGTAATTTTTCTGCCCAATAGTGTTGTGTCTTACTGTCCATGCTATGCTCAATTAAATATTTGCGAATCAAGCGATGGACGGTTAAATCTGGATACCGACGTATTGGTGAAGTAAAGTGTGTATAATATTCTGCCGATAAGCCAAAGTGTCCAAGGTTTACATCGTCGTAATGCGCTTGTTGCATTGAACGTAACATCATTGTTGAGATGACCATTTGTTCTGGTCGTCCTTCTACTTCTGCTTGGATAGATTGTAGTGTAGCTGGATGAATATCTTCACCTGTACCTTTTATCATTATGCCAAAGTTCGTTATAAAGTCAAAGAACTGTCTTAGTCTTTCGGATTTTGGCTGTTCGTGTACACGATAGATAAATGGTACGTCTAAGTTACTAAAATGCTCCGCTACGGTTTCATTGGCTGCCAACATAAACGATTCTATTAGCCGTTCACCATCACCGCGTTGTCGTGTGACGACATCTGTTGGAATGCCTTCACTATTCACTAATACTTTCGCTTCGCTGATGTCAAAGTCGATTTCTCCTCGACGATGACGCATTTGAATCAAGCGTTGTGATAAGTCTTGCGCTAAATCGAGCATAGGTGTGAGGGCTTCATATTGTTGACGGACTTCTGGGTCTTTTTCAGTAATAATCTGATTTACAGCATCATATGTCATGCGATAGTCTGAATGTATCACACTATCAAAGATGTCATGATTAACGACTTCACCACGTGCATTAATTTCCATACGGCAGCTTAATGTCAATCGGTCAACGTCTGGATTTAATGAACAAATACCGTTACTTAAACGGTGTGGAATCATAGGTATGACGCGGTCAACTAAATAGACACTTGTCCCACGATCGTAAGCTTCCTTATCTAGCTGAGAATCTTCAGTAACGTAGTAGCTGACATCTGCAATGCTAACGGTAAGTTCGGTGTTTCCATTTTTTAATGCTTTAACACTAATGGCATCGTCAAGATCTTTTGCATCTGCACCATCAATCGTAATCGTTAATTCATCACGTAAATCTGTACGACCTTCAATTTCAGATGGAGAAATCTCATCTGGAACAGCTTCTGCTTCTTTCAAGACTGCATCTGGAAATTCAATTTCTATGCCATGTTGATAAATAATAGACAAGATATCAACGCCTGGATCATTTTTATGACCAAGTATAGCGGATACTTGTCCCTCTGGATTATCATGTCCATCCGCATACTTAGTAATTTGTACGAGTACTTTATGACCATCTATAGCACCTAGACTTTGCCCTTTTGGTATAAAAATATCTTGCATAATTCGTTTGTCATCAGGAATGACAAAACCAAAATGTCTAGCTTCACTATATGTTCCCACAACTTGTGTGACCGAATGCTTTTCAATGGATTTCACTTCACCTTCAATTTTCCCTTTATGGTCACCTTTAGATTGTTTTACTTCAACAATCACTGTATCACCATCTAAGGCTCTGTTTATTTTTGTCGGTGGAATAAAAATATCTTCCATATCATCATTTTCAGGTCGAAGAAAGCCAAATCCTTTTTTGTTTTGACTCAATGTTCCTTTAATCAATTTTGAGCCTAATGACTTTCCTTGTTTTCGCTGATATCTATCTGTTTTTGTACGTTCAACTAACCCCGATTGTTCTAGTTCAACAAGCACCTTTATTAAATCTCTAAATGAGTCGGCACTATTAAGACCTAAAGCATCTTGGAAATCTGACACAGACATCGGTTCGTAATCTGGTTGCTTAACGATTGCTTCAATGGATTGCTTTAAATTCATCATGCCCCTCCTTTCTATATTCATTTCTATTGTTTATTCCTTACTCTGACCATTCTAACGTATTTAAAAAGTCATTAATGTCATCAAAAACTTGTTCTTTTTCTTTATCAATCGTAATGACGTGACCTGAATTGGCATACCATTTAATGTCTTTTTGTTCTGAATCAACATGGTCATATATATAATTGGCTGATTGAGGATCAATCATCTCATCATGTTCTGCTTGTATAACCAAAATGGGATCCAGCACCTCTTCGACAACATCTCGAACTTCACTTAATGTCGCACTTAGCTCTTTTAATGTCTCAGTTGGGTGAAAGTTTTCCATTTCTTGATCAATCGTTGCTTGATCTTTTCCTTCATATTTTTTGAAGTTGCGTGCATATTCAAGGAAACCATCGTATATTGTTCCTTCAGTCTTACCTTCCATAGGAGCACACATCGTTACAATACCCTTTACATCTCGATTTAAGCTTAATTTTAGTGCAAAAACACCGCCTAGAGATAATCCAGCAACGACAATATCGTCATAGCCTTTTTCTTTAAGAAAATCATAACCATCTAATGCATCTTTAAACCAGACATGTGGGCTTGATTTTAAAATTTCTTCTGGCGGCGCCGCATGACCTTCATATTGAGGTGCGTAAGAGGTGATTCCCTTTTTCTGTAAATAACGCCCTAGTTGTCTTACATCTGAAGAATTTCCTGTGAAACCATGAAGCAGTAAGACAGCACGAGGGCCTTCTTCAAAAAAGAATGGTTGGGGTAGTTTAATTTGCATAACAACATCTCTCCTATTTCTAAACATAACTATTTTATATTATTACATGTCTTTAAAGGCGACATTATTTTCCTATTTATTGTGTACTTTAACAGTCACATACACTTATTATAATTAAAAAAGCCCGACATTTATATCGTCGGACCTTATAATTGGAAATAACTTATGCCAATCAATATGATAAAGAATATGATTGCTAAAATAATTGTTAATCTATGCAAAAATAAATCGATGCCACGTTGTTTTTGCTTACCAAATAACTGTTCTGCGCCACCACTAATAGCACCTGAAAGTCCATTACTTTTACCTTCTTGGAGTAATACAACAGTTACTAATGCAATACAATCAATGATTAATAGTGCGATTAAAAATGTATGCATGAAAATTGTCCTCCATTCATTATATACGAACTGAATTATATCACAGAACGCTTGTTTATATCAAATCTACTAACGATTAAATGTACTTTTACGTTTAATCGAGATAACGAGCATATACAATGCTAGTGCTAAAGAACCAATAATTACTATAAGAATTGGTAATGCATACATGAATGAATGTGCTGTAGTGATGCCTTTTATCACTAGTGAAATATTGATTAAGGTAAAAATGGCATTTGACACGAAAACGGCAAACATAAACCACCATAAGTACATATGTCTATTCCAAAATGCAATTACACCGGCTAAATAAGCTAAAATATACATAATCCCCGTATATCTAAAGCCATTTAATAAATTATGCGCAACAGCATCTGATGTTTTCTGACCTGCAAAAGCAAGTAGCGCTTTAGCTGTAGCCATATCCAATGCGACAAAATTATGGAACACTAATAAGACGCTGAACACAAGTGAACTGATTGCAATTAAGTTGCCTGTCCGCTTTTCTCTTACTTGAGTTTGTTTTTCCATCATGTAACTCCTTTTAATCAATTCAAATCTTATTATATCAGTTTCACTACTATGATAACATTACCGTTCCAGCTTTTTATATAAAAAATAGAACAGGATTGAAAGCGAGATAGCCTTCATTATGAATTCGTAGTCCTGCCCCGGCAAGGTTGACTAGGATTGAAAAAAGCTTGGTATAAGCGTATTTTCAATCCAGTCATTACTGCCAATATATAGTTATGAGCCTGGAACAAAAATGATGTTCCAGACTCATAATTATTAGCGTGAACTTTTATTGCATTTTTTGATAATTATTTTTTTGAAACGTCTAAATTGTAGAATGATTTTAAACCATCAAATTTTGCAGTTTCATATAATTCATCTTCAATGCGTAATAATTGGTTGTATTTAGCAATGCGGTCAGTTCTAGATAATGAACCTGTTTTAATTTGGCCAGCATTTGTAGCTACTGCGATGTCAGCAATTGTAGTATCTTCTGTTTCACCAGAACGGTGTGATACAACTGCAGTGTAGCCTGCTTTTTGTGCCATTTCAATCGCATCAAATGTTTCTGTTAATGTACCGATTTGGTTAACTTTAATTAAGATAGAGTTACCAATTCCTTCTTCAATACCTCTAGAAAGGATTTCAGTGTTTGTAACAAATAGGTCGTCACCAACTAATTGTACTTTATCACCAATGCGGTCAGTTAATTGTTTCCAACCTTCCCAGTCATTTTCATCCATACCATCTTCAATCGTAATGATAGGGTATTTACCAATTAATTCTTCTAAGTAGTCAACTTGCTCAGCTGCGCTACGTTTAGCACCATGTTCACCTTCGAATTTAGTGTAATCGTATACACCATTTTCATAGAATTCTGATGATGCACAGTCAAATCCTAAGAATACATCTTCGCCTGGTTTGTAACCTGCTTTTTCAATGGCTTTAATAATTGTTTCAACAGCATCTTCAGTACCGTCAAATTTAGGTGCAAATCCACCTTCATCACCAACAGCAGTTTCTAAACCACGTTCGCTTAAGATTGATTTTAAGTTGTGGAAGATTTCTGCGCCCCAACGTAATGCTTCTTTAAATGATTCAGCACCTACTGGTAAAATCATAAATTCTTGGAATGCGATTGGTGCATCAGAGTGAGAACCACCATTAACGATGTTCATCATTGGAACTGGTAATTGTTTACCATTAAATCCACCTAAATATTTATATAAAGGTTGACCTAATAATTCAGCAGCTGCACGTGCAACAGCGATAGAAACACCTAAAATTGCGTTTGCACCTAATTTACCTTTGTTTGGCGTACCATCTAATTGAATCATCATTTTATCGATAGATACTTGATCTAATACTGAAAATTCACCTTCAATGATTTCTGGTGCGATAATTTCGTTAACATTTTCAACAGCTTTAGTAACACCTTTACCACCATAACGTGATTTATCACCATCACGTAATTCAACGGCTTCGTGTTCACCAGTAGAAGCACCTGATGGCACTAATGCACGGCCAAACGCACCGCTTTCAGTTAATACTTCAACTTCAACTGTTGGGTTACCACGTGAGTCTAAGACTTCGCGAGCATAAACATCTGTAATAATTGGCATGTTCAAAAACTCCTTTTACTTTAATCTAAAGCTATTATAGCTTGATTTGAATAATTAATAAAATAATTTCATATATTAGCAGACAAGCTGCATGTCATCATTGCGCATCAATGATTTCACCATTAAACAATGTTTTTAGTCATGTTTAATGAGTGATTCGCCTGTCATTTCTTCTGGTTGAGTTACATTCAATAAATCTAACAATGTTGGCGCTAAATCACCAAGACGGCCAGTTTTCCGTAATTCTACGCCTTCTTTAGTGACGATTACTGGAACTGGGTTTGTGGTATGTGTCGTCATCGGTTGATCATCATCCGTTAATACTTCATCTGAGTTACCATGATCAGCTGTAATAATGGCATAGCCGTTCATTTCTAAGATTTTATCAACGACTTCACCTAAACAATCATCTACCGCTTCAATTGCTTTGATTGTTGGCGCTAACATACCACTATGTCCAACCATATCGGGATTAGCAAAGTTTAAGATAATTAAATCTAAATCGCCTTTATCCAACTCTTCAAGTAAAGCATCTTTAACTTCATAAGCACTCATTTCAGGTTTCAAGTCATATGTTGCTACTTTTGGAGAATCGATTAAACGACGACGTTCACCTTCAAATTCTTCATTTCTGCCACCACTCATGAAATAAGTGACGTGTGGATACTTTTCTGTTTCGGCAATACGCAATTGCTTTAATTGGTTATCTTGAGCTACTTGACCAATTGTATTAGTTAAATCAACCTTTTCAAAGACAATTTCAGCATCAATGTTATCATTATATTTCGTGAATGTGGCATAGAATAAATCTTTGACTTGTTCTACTTTAAAGCCACCAAAAACTTTGTTTGTAAATATTTCTGATAATTGAGCTGCACGGTCTGGACGGAAGTTAAAGAAAATTACCGCATCGCCATCATTGACTCCTTCATTTTGACCTTCAATAATAAATGGTTCTACAAATTCATCGGTTAAATCTTTAGCATAGTTAGCTTCTACACCTTCTTCGGCTGAAGCAAATTGGGGTCCTTCAAAAGCACGTATTGCGTTATATGCTTTTTGCTCACGATCCCAACGTTTGTCTCTATCCATAGCATAATAGCGACCTGAAACAGAGGCGAACTGTCCAATACCTAGTTCTTTAAATTTATCTTCGGTTTCAGCAATATATTTTAATGCTGATTTTTGATCTACGTCACGACCATCTAAGAACGCATGGACATAAACTTTGTCTATGCCACGTTGTTTTGCTAACTCTAATAATGCAAATAGGTGTTTATAGTGACTATGCACACCGCCATCAGAGAGCAAGCCAAAAACATGTAAAGTAGATTGATGATTTTTGACATGTTGAATCGCATTGTTCAAGACATCATTATCAAAGAAGTCTCCTTCTTCAATCGCTTTATTAATACGCGTTAAACTTTGATACACGATTCTTCCTGCACCAATATTCATATGCCCGACTTCGGAATTACCCATTTGGCCTGGAGGTAAACCTACATCTAGACCACTTGCTTCAATTTGCGTTGTAGGATACTTATTATAATATCTATCGAAATTAGGTTTGTTGGCTTGCTTAACAGCATTACCGTGTTCTTCCTCACGATTTGCAAAGCCATCTAAAATAATTAATGCAGTAGGTTGTTTCGCCATTATTATTTTGCACCTTCTAACAATTGAACGAAATCTTCCACTTTAAGAGATGCGCCACCGACTAAAGCGCCATCAATATCTGGTTGTGCCATGTATTCTTTTACGTTGTTTGGTTTAACGCTACCACCGTATTGAATGCGTGTTGCGTCTGCTACATCTTGGCTAGAAACTTCAGCTAATGTGCGTCGTACTTGTGCACACATTTCATTCGCATCATCAGATGTTGCAGATTTACCAGTACCAATTGCCCAAATTGGTTCATAAGCAATTACAACTTCTTTAAGTTGTGCATCAGTTAAGCCAGCAACAGCTTTTTTAACTTGATTACTTACAATATCGTTTGCTTTGCCATTTTCACGTTCTTCATCCGTTTCACCTACACAAATAATTGGTGTCATGTGATGGTTAAAGACTGCATGTGCTTTTTTATTTACATCTTCATCTGTTTCATGGAATAATTCACGACGTTCAGAGTGTCCGATAACCACGTATTTAACGCCTAAATCAGCTAATGCTACAGGAGATGTTTCACCTGTATAAGCACCATTATCCTCAAAATAAGTATTTTGAGCACCGATTTTAAGGCCTGTTGCTTTACCTTCTTTTACTAAAGTAATCAAAGCATCAAGTTGAATTGTTGGTGCACAGATTACTGACTCTACTTCTTTTTCATCTGGTAAAGTTGGCAAATTATTTACAAAATCTTTTGCTTCTTGAACTGTTTTATTCATTTTCCAGTTGCCAGCAATAATTGGTTTTCTCATTAATAACACTCCTATTGTTTAAATTCTAAAGGTTAAAGGCGCATGACTTAAACTAATAACTCAGTACATGGAATAAGCCACCGCACTTTATATGTTAGCCAATAAATCAATTTCTGACGACAATTTTATTTATTATTAATTGCTTTGATACCTGGTAGTTCTTTACCTTCAAGATATTCTAATGAAGCACCGCCACCAGTAGAGATATGTGTAAAGTCATCAGCAAATCCTAATGAAATTGCAGCTGCAGCTGAATCTCCACCACCAATAATTGTAATGGCATCGTCTAATGCTGCAATTGATTTACAAACGCCAATGGTACCTTGAGCAAAATTACTGAATTCGAAGACACCCATTGGTCCATTCCAAACTACTGTATGTGCACCTTGTAATTCTTTGTTGAACAATTCAACCGTTTTTGGTCCAACATCTAATGCTTCCTGGTCAGCTGGAATTTGATCAATAGCTACTTCAGTAATTGCTGCATCATTAGAGAATTCTGCAGCTACCTTTGCATCAACTGGTAAAATAATTTGATCTCCATTAGACGCCAATAATTCTTTGGCGAAATCAATTTTATCTTCTTCTAATAATGATTTTCCTATTTCGTGACCTTGCGCTTTAATAAATGTATATGCCATACCACCACCGATAAGAATTTTATCAGCAATGTTGACTAAGTTTTTAATAACACCGATTTTATCTGAAACTTTAGCACCACCAAGAATGGCTACAACAGGTTTATGAGGGTCATTTACAACGCCACCAATGAATTTAATTTCTTTTTCCATTAAATAACCTGCTGCTGTTTCTAAGTGAGTAGAAATTCCTACATTTGAAGCATGCTCACGGTGTGCTGTACCGAATGCATCATTTACGAATACATCTCCTAATGAAGCCCAATATTTACCTAATTCAGGATCGTTCTTAGATTCTTTTTTGCCATCTAAGTCTTCAAAACGCGTATTTTCTACTAATAATACGTCGCCTTCTTTTAAATTTTTAATAGCTGATTCTAATTTTTCACCGCGAGTTTCAGGTACAAATATAACTTCTTGCCCCAATTTTTCTGATAAAGCTTCAGCAACGGGTTTTAATGTTAATCCAGCTTTATCACTCTCTTGTTTTACTTTTCCTAAATGAGAGAATAAAACTAATTTGCCACCTTGCTCAATGATGTATTTAATTGTCGGTAAAGCTTGAACAATTCGGTTGTCGTTTGTAATTTTTCCATCTTTAAGTGGAACGTTAAAGTCTGCGCGTTCTAGAACTGTTTTACCTTTTAAATCTAAATCAGAAACAATTTTCTTTGCCATTATAATTTCCTCCTTTTACTAGGAACACTCATATAAAAATAAGCGGAGAAGCGTTTGTGCTCCCCGCTTACTCATAAGCTTATCTTTATTATTTATCAGTACAGAGCACTCGTCAAATAACTATGCTACAAATTATTTAGATAATTGAGCTAAATATTCTAAAGTACGTACTAATTGTGCAGTGTAAGACATTTCATTGTCATACCAAGCTGCAACTTTAACTAATTGACGGCCACCAACTGACATTACACGAGTTTGTGTTGCATCAAATAATGAACCGTAAGTCATACCAACTACGTCAGAAGAAACAATTTCATCTTCATTGTAACCGAATGATTCGTTAGAAGCTTTTTTCATCGCTTCGTTTACTTGTTCTACTGTTACATCTTGTTTTTCTAATACTACAGTTAATTCAGTTAATGAACCTGTAGCTACAGGTACACGTTGCGCACCACCGTCTAATTTACCATCGATTTCAGGAATAACTTTACCGATTGCTTTAGCAGCACCAGTTGAGTTAGGTACGATGTTTTGTGCAGCTGCACGAGCACGACGTTTGTCACCTTTTCTGTGTGGACCATCTTGAGTCATTTGGTCACCAGTGTATGCATGAATAGTTGTCATTAAACCTTCTACTAAACCAAATTCATCGCTGATTACTTTAGCTACTGGTGCTAAAGAGTTAGTTGTACATGAAGCACCTGATACAACTGTTTCTGAACCGTCTAAGTCACTATGGTTAGTGTTGTAAACGATAGTTTTAACGTCACCTTTAGCTGGCGCAGAAATTAATACTTTTTTAGCACCTGCATGAATGTGTGCTTCAGCTTTTTCTTTATCTGTATAGAATCCAGTACATTCTAATACCACGTCAACACCTAGGTCACCCCATGGTAATTTGCTTGCGTCTGGTTCTTCAAATGATTTAACTTCTTTACCATTTACACGGAAACCACCATCAACAACTTCAACTTCGCTAGTGAAGCGACCTTGCATAGTGTCATATTTTAATAAATGCGCTAACATATCATCATCTGTTAAGTCGTTTACTGCTACTACCTCGATGCCTTCTACGTCTTGAATTCTTCTAAATGCTAAACGACCGATTCTACCAAATCCATTGATTGCTACTTTAACTGCCATAAATAATGGCCTCCTTTAAAATGATATTTAAAAAGTCAAATAACTTTTTATTCCTTATTTAATATTACCTTTGCCGCTTCCTCATCTGTGATAAGGACTGTGTTGTCTGGCGCAATACTGAGATAAGCTTTAATAGCTTGCCCTTTCGATTTGCCACCAGCTACTGCAAATATAAATTCCTTTGATTCTAGGTCTTCGAGTTGTAGTCCAATTGTTTTAACTTTATGCACTACTTGACCATAAGCATCAAAATAATAACCAAATGCCTCGGCTACGGCATGGTGATGTTGAAGTTTTTCAACAACCTCTTTAGAGGAATGACGTCTATGCGCCATTTTCAGCGCATCACCGATACCGTGTATTGTAATATTTGCTTGCTTAATTTTGTCTAATGTATGAATGACAGACGGTTCCATCATCAACGTATTATAAGTTGTTTCGCTCACATTATCTGGCACATACAATGAAGTGTAATAACCACCTGTTTGTTGTGCCATGCTTGCTGAAATGGTGTTTGCTTGATAGACCATATTTTCTCCTAGGCCCCCACGCGCTGGAACGAAGAAGACATTGAAAGGTAGTAAATGCATCGCTTCACTGACACGAGCCATTGTGGATCCGCCAGTAACAGATACAATTGCATCTTCATAAAGTATACCTTCAAGTAACTGTCCAGCTTGTCTACCCATTTCTGCTTTTACCGTTTCGGTAGTGTCAGAATTACCCGGTATAACATGAACTTCTTTCAAATTATAAATCTCTCTAATTTGCTGTGCCATCTGATGATCATCTGAATAAACATTAAAATAATCATTGAGATATTCAACAACCATTTTACCTTCTTCAGTAATTTCCATACCTGTTGTCTTAACTCGTATCAGTTCTTGCTTTTTTAACATATCCGTTTCAGCTCTCAATACACGTTCTGTCATGTCCATGTATTCACTTAAACTACGTCGACCTACAGGTTGGTTTTTAGAGATAGTAGTTAAGATAGAAAACCGACGATACATTTTATCAACAAGGTCAGGTATGAGCTTTTGTTGAACTTTCATCAAGTCTTTCACTACTACCTTCCTCCTCTTTTTATAAAAAAGGTAATGAGTAGAAATTATAACTAGGTTTGACGTTTATAGTCCCACGCGGGACAAAATCTAACCTTTCTACACTGCAATAGTACTATGTGATGTTTAAAAATGCAAGACATTTGACCGACTTTTTTAAATTTAATTGCAAAAAATTATCAATAGTCTGACTATTAAACGACTTTCCTTTTAATACTTGTATTTTCTTACCCTGATACACCAATGATAATCGTCTACGTACGAGATGTAAGCTATAAATTTTGTGCCTAAAATGCTTCATAGATAAAAAATCAGCAAACTAGTCGCTTATATGACTAGCTTGCTGATTTTATCTTTATTGCGCTTTAGATGTTGATTGTGATATGTTCGATTGGTGACTGTTACGCTGTTTATTTTGTTGTCCATTTTGATTTGAAGAAGGTTGCTGTGCTGATGGTTTATTTGAGCGTTGTTGACCTGAAGATTCTCTCGTTGGCGTCTTATTGTCGTTTCGCGAATTGCTTTCTTTAGACTTTTCTTGTGTAGCTGGTTCTTTAGTTTTGTCAGGCTGATTATTTTCTTCGGTAGACGGCTCTTTAGTATTTTTCTCTTGTGTATTCCGTTCCTCAGTGGAAGGTTTTCTTGGCTTTTGTTGTGTCGCTGGTGGTTGTTGCGTTGTCTGAGGTGTTTGTTGCGTTTGTGGAATTTGTTGCTGCGTTTGTTGTGTTTCTTGCGTCGGTTGCTTTTTCTTTTGCTCATTCGTTTTATTGTCTTTTTTCTTTGAATCTTCTTTCTTTTCCTCAGTTGACTGCTTGTTAAGTCTTTCATTGGCGCGATTAGAATGGTCTACAAATGAAAAGACTGCAAAAACTAATCCACCTAAAAGCAATAATACTGTTATGATACTTATCACTTTTGCGCCTGTGCCCATACGTTTCTTATCTGAATCTTCATAATCATTGAACTGTTTATTTTCCTTAGACAATAGGCTCCCTCACTTCTCTATATTTGAGTATAATAATTTACTATTATGATGGTACATTTTACATCAATATGTCATTAAAAGATATTCATACACAACTCACTTTTTTATTATCATTTATATGATAACATTTTCAGTTCTTGGGAACATTAATTTAATTATTAAGATTTCCTTACATCCCTCTAATTTTAGTTAAATAATTGAAAAAATCAGCTATCATATTGTAACTTTGAAACATAAAAGTTGATATTATGCGTGGGATGATAAAGAATAATATTAATAGGTATTGTTAGCATATCTGTTGTTGTTAGTGGTTTTACAATTATATAGTAAAATAGACCCATACGCTTATCGCATGGGTCACTACTAAAGGGAGTCAAAATTTACCTTCGAGGGTATAATATGGGGTATACTCATACTAATTAAGAGATGTCTAATTAATTATCGAAGGTACGCTTTTATTATAACTTATTCAAAATGATTTAAAACCATTTATAAAGAAAGTAAATGACATATTAATGACTAACTATTGTATAAAGTTTGAACAATTATAATAACTATTAATAATAGTTATTAAAAGAAAAAAATTATAGAGGTGACTTGCATGAAACATTATTTAATCACTGGTGGTACCGGCATGGTAGGACACCATCTTGTGGATCGTATTTTACAACGTGAATCAGCACAAATCACCATTCTCACGCGTAGCGATAAAGTCAGTCAAAATAATCATATTACCTATGTTAACTGGTCTAAAGACGGGTGGGAGCAAGAAATTGGTCATATTGATGTTGTTATAAATTTAGCAGGCGCTACCTTAAATAAACGCTGGACTGATAGCTATAAACAACTCATTATGACTAGTCGTATCCAATCTACTCAAGCATTAGTGTCATTATTTGAACAGCGCTCAGATAAACCTGAAGTGTTATTTAATGCAAGTGCAATGGGTTATTATCCACCTGATATCAATCGTTCTTATACTGAGTTATATCAAACGTCACCTTTTGATTTTCTATCTGATGTTGTATATCAATGGGAACGTTTTGCCAAGAAATTTGAACAATTCGGAACGCGTGTGATTTTAGGAAGATTCAGCATGATTTTATCTGATGATGGTGGTGCACTACAAACGATGGAATTACCTTATAAATTTTTCGTTGGTGGAAAATTAGGCTCTGGATTCCAATGGTATTCATGGATTCATATTGATGACCTAGTACGTGCTATTCTTTTCACTATTGATGAACCAGATGCAGCAGGCCCATTTAATTTTGCAGCACCTATCGCCGAACGTCAAAATTTATTTGGCTATACTTTAGGACGCGCCATGCATCGACCACACGAAACATGGGTGCCAGCATTCGTGTTACGTACTGTACTTGGTGAAATGTCAACCGTTGCATTAGATACACAAAAGGTGTTACCAAATAAACTCGAAGCGCTAGGTTTCCAATTTAGCTATCCTCATTTAAAATCAGCATTAGATGATTTAGTTCAATAAATATTTAAAAGGAAGCAGAACAAAATTCATTTTCAATTCAGTCACCTAATGTCAATATAGGCTGAACAAGCTGGGACATAAATCATAAAATATTAGCACAAAGATGGTTTGACACAAATCATCTTTGTGCTTCTTCTATATTCAATACTCCGTCATGTTGGTTCTTTTGTGTGGTCTTATTGTTACTTAATATAATAATGGAGAAGGCGATTTCTACTAAATTTTAATAGAAATCGCCTTCTTCAACTTGTCTGAGACATTGATGTCTCAAGCAATTTTTGCTCTGTTGAATTTGTATATATTATTTGTCTTCTGGTTCCATGACTTCATCAATTAAGCCATACGCTTTCGCTTCTTCAGCAGTTAAGAAATTATCACGATCTGTATCTTTTTGAATTTGTTCAATAGATTGACCAGTACGTTCAGCTAAAATACGATTTAATTTTTCACGTGTTTTTAAAATATGGTTTGCTGCGATTTCAATTTCAGTTGCTTGACCTTGAGCACCGCCTAGTGGTTGGTGAATCATTACTTCAGCATTTGGTAATGCAAAACGTTTACCTTTAGCGCCAGCAGCTAATAAGAATGACCCCATTGATGCTGCCATACCAATACAAATCGTTTGTACGTCTGGTTTGATATGTTGAATTGTATCATAAATTGCAAAACCAGCTGTTACACTTCCACCTGGTGAATTGATATATAAATAAATATCTTTTTCAGAATCTTGTGCTTGTAAAAACAATAATTGTGATACAATTGAATTCGCAACGTTATCATCAATTGCTGATCCTAACATGATAATACGGTCTTTTAATAAACGTGAATAGATGTCATAGGCACGTTCTCCACGGTTTGTTGTTTCAATTACTGTAGGAATTAAATTCATTCATATTGCCTCCTTATAATAACTAGTAATGTTAGTTTACCTTAAAAGTCAAAAATGGTCAAAAAAGACGCTTTATTATTTTATCTTATTGACGTTTGGTTCTACATTTTGTAAACTAGATTCGCTCACTAAACTAGATTGTACTGTTAAACACGCAATGAGTACAGCGTTTTGATTATATTTTATTTACCCCTCGTAGTGTAATGGATAACACTTAAGATTCCGGTTCTTACAATAGAGGTTCGATTCCTCTCGAGGGGGCTACATATTAAAACACCCGAATGGTTTAATCAATCTCAAACCATTCGGGTGTTTTCTATGTGTTATATAAATCATGATTAAATACTGTATGAAACTATTATAAATCGATTTTTTCTCCGCTTCTGATTTTATCTGCTAATTCATTTAATTTGCGTAATCGATGGTTAACACCAGATTTAGAAATGGCTCCTGTCGATAACATTTCACCTAATTCTTTTAATGAAATCTCTTGATGCTCAACACGTAGCTTAGCTATTTCACGTAAACGGTCTGGTAAATTATCTAATCCAATCTCTTTGTCGATAAGCCGAATGCTTTCAACTTGCTTCATTGCAGCACTTACAGTCTTATTTAAATTCGCCGTTTCACAATTTACCAAACGATTTACTGAATTTCTCATGTCGCGCACGATTCGTACATCTTCAAATTTTAATAAAGCCTGGTAACCACCAATTAGACTTAAGAAATCCGATATTTTTTCTGCTTCCTTCAGATAAGCAATACTTCCCTTTTTACGTTCTAAATGTTTCGCATTTAGCTCATAGTGGTTCATTAATTTTACTAAGCCTTCTGAATGATCTTCATACTGTGAAAATATTTCTAAATGGTATGAAGAGGTCTCGGGATTATTTACCGATCCCCCCGCTAAGAATGCGCCGCGTAAATAACTACGTCTCATTTCATCATCTTGAATAATTTCTTTATCAATATCATAGGTAAAGATCCCATTTTTCAATATTCCAAGAGCATCTAATATTTCTTTTGCTTGCACTTTTGTCCGACAAATATATATATTATTTTTCTTTAATTTCATCTTTTTACGTACTAAGATTTCTACCTCAACATCAAACACACGTTTAATTAATGAATAAATACGACGTGCTGTTGCTGCATTTTCAGTTTGCACATTAATAACGAATTGCTGATTAGAAAGACTAAGCGCACCGTTCATTCGAATCAATGCACTAAGTTCTGCTTTCGCATTTAAATCGTCAACTTCAATTCGTGTTAATTCATTTTTCATTTCAGAAGCAAAACTCATGTTACCTTCACCTTTCTAATCGCGTCATTGTCAACTAATAACAGTCTAATCGTTAGATTTTGATTGATGCCGTGTTGGTTTAAACGGTATTGTACTTGTTAAATCTAGTGCTATATCATATATTAATTTGGCTAACACTTCGTTGTTGTGCCTTACCCGATAATCTTTAGACACTTCGATTAAGTTGGAAGCTGTAATTACCTTTAATCCTTTAGCTGTTAACATGTCATAATGGGCTGCTACAGGTTCAGCATTCTGTTTCTTATAATGTGCTAGCACTGCTTCATCATATAATTGCGTGTTACATATCACATATTTGATAAAATCTTTACCTGCATGCTTATGTATCGCATTAATATGGTCTAACACATCATAACCATTGGTTTCACCTGGTTGCGTCATTACATTTGCTACATATAACTTTGGTGCGTCGGTATCAAATAGTGCTTTCTGGATGCCGTTGACACATAAATTTGATATGACGCTTGTATAGAGTGAACCTGGTCCTAGAACGATTAAATCGGCCTCTTTTATGGCTTGTACTGCTTCATCCATTGGTTTTACATCGCTTGGCTCTAAATAGACCCGTTCAATTTGTTTATTGCGTTTTGGTATGCTGGACTCACCAGAAACAATTTCTCCATCTTTAAAAACGGCATTTAATTTAACGCTCGTATTAGTTGATGGGATAACTTTACCTTTGATGTTTAATATTTTACTCAGTTCTTTTACTGCGTGACCAAAATCATTTTCTATATTTGTCAGTGCTGCCAATAATAAATTGCCTAACGAATGGCCGCCAATTTGATTAGCTTCAAAGCGATATTGAAATAAATCTTGTATGATAGGTTCAGCGTCACTTAATGCTGCGATGACATTGCGAATATCTCCTGGTGCCGGAATATCCATTTCATTACGTATTACGCCTGTACTACCACCATCATCTGCCACCGTCACAATTGCAGTAATATCTATTGGATAGTTTCTAAGTCCTCTTGCTAATACGGATAGTCCTGTGCCACCACCGATAAGCACAATTTTTAGCTTTTTCATTTATTCACGCCACTTTCAATATGCGCATCTCTATGATGAACATATACATTATAGTCAAAAATTTCATCGAGCTTTTCTCCGATGCGTCGCGCAAGTGCTACAGAACGATGTTGACCGCCTGTACACCCGATTGCAATCACTAATTGAGATTTACCCTCTTTTTTATAACCTGGAATCATAAATTTTAATAAATCCATTAGTTTATCAAAGAAAATTTCAGTTTCTTTCCATTTCATAACATAATTATATACAGGTTCATCTTCACCAGTCATCGGTCTTAAGTCTTCAACATAGTACGGATTTGGCAAAAAACGTACATCAAATACTAAGTCGGCGTCTTTTTGAATGCCATGTTTAAATCCAAAGCTAGTAACATTGATACTAAATGATTTAAATGTTTCATCTTTAAAATACTTATTAACACGTGTTCTTAATTCTTTCGGTTTCATCGTTGTTGTGTCTACTATATAATTAGCAATTGTGCGTATTCTTGAAAGCAGTTGGCGTTCTTCTTCAATCGCATCAATTAACGATACTTCTCCTTTTACATTCAACGGATGGGCACGTCTTGATTCTTTATAGCGTGAAATAAGCTTTTCTGTACTCGCTTCTAAAAACATAACATCAACAATAACGTCATTGCGACTTTTTATGTTATCAATTTCTTGTACGAGTGAGGTGAATAGTTCTTTCCCACGTAAATCAATAGCTATGGCTACTTTATGCAATGAAGGGTTGCCTTGTTCCATAAGCTCTACAAATTTTGGCAATAATATTGGCGGCAAATTGTCCACACAAAAAAAGCCAATATCCTCCAAGCTTTGAATAACGAGTGATTTACCGGCCCCAGATAGACCAGTTACAACGAGTAATTCACTTTTACTTATTTCCCTTTCTGATTGAGTCATATCAGAATCACCACCATAACTTTTTATTCCAACTTATTTTTATATGCTTTAATCATAACGTATAGCTTAAACAAATGTAAGTATGTAAATAAAAGCCAGTACCATTTTAATCTAAATAGTACTGGCTTTATATCATACTGTGCACATGCTTAAATTTAAGCTTCTTTGTCTTTCAATTCTTCAATATAATCAATGGCACTTTGTGCGGCGATACTACCATCACCTGTTGCCGTAACAATTTGGCGTAAACCTTTATCGCGCACATCTCCAGCAGCATAGATGCCAGGAACCGCTGTACTCATGTCGTCCTTAGTTACAATATAGCCAGTTTCATTAGTAATACCTAAATCAAGGAATGGTGCAGTTAATGGTTTCATACCTATATAGATAAACACACCATCTGCATCTAATGTTTGTTCTGAACCATCTTTAGTTGATACGAGTGTCACTGAACCAACTTTTCCATCTTTATCGTTAATTGATTTCAACGTGTGACTCCAAATAAAGTTGACTTTATCATTTTTAAATGCACGATCTTGCAAGATTTTTTGTGCACGCAGTTCGTCTCGTCGATGTACAATCGTTACTTTGTCTGCAAATTTCGTTAAGAAGGTTCCTTCCTCAACTGCTGAATCACCGCCGCCAATAACAAATAGATTTTTATTTTTAAAGAAGGCACCATCACATACAGCACAATAACTTACTCCACGGCCACCTAATTCTTGTTCACCAGGCACGCCTATTTTTTTATATTCTGCACCTGTAGCAATAATAACTGCACGTGCTGTCACTTCTTTATTACCAAGATGAATGACTTTATAGTCACCTTGATCTTCAATAGATTTAATATCCCCGTATTGATATTCAGCACCGAATTTCTTTGCATGTTCAAACATTTTAGTAGAAAGATCTGGGCCTGTAATCATTTCAAAGCCTGGAAAGTTTTCAACTTCTTCTGTATTTGCCATTTGGCCACCTGGCATACCACGTTCAATCATAACTGTACTTAAGTTCGCACGTGATGCATAAACCGCTGCTGTCATACCGGCTGGTCCAGCTCCGATAATAGCAACGTCATAATTTACTTCAGTCATTTTATATGCCTCCTCGTTTATCTTTACCATGCGCATTATAAACCATAATCATTACCGATAAAATTTATATGCTCAACAAGTATTTTACTGCTGAATCTAACTTATATTTTGTGACACCTAGCCAATCAAAGATTTCTCGTTTTGTCATTTTTAATGCTGTGTGGCGATAATAGAGATATACATGTGCAGCTAAATAGCGTTCCATTTCATTATAATCCACTTTACTTGCAATAAGTGCTTCTGCGGTATCAATCCAACTAATAGACAGTTCCATATCTTGTTGCAGTTGTTTATTTTTATATAATTCAACTAAGCCACGATGGATAAAATCTAATTTTGTTAGTTTCAGTCCTTGTATCAGATACGTTAAATATAATTTTTCATAATCTGTCATTTCTTCTAAAATGGCCCATATTTCTTCTGTCATAAATATTTCTTTACCATTTAATTGATTAAGTAAAAAGATACCGTATAGTCTATAATGATTATTATCATGAAGTAATAATGGCAGTACTTTCTGATTAAATTTTTCTTTACTATCCTCAAGCGTCCATGGAGGTGGACCGACTTCGTTTTTTGCCAAATGCTGGAGCTTTTTCCACATGGCTTCACTTTCGATTTCATTTCCTAGGTAATAATGGTTAAAGCTTAAAGCATTGTACATTTGAGGTGAGGGAAATTTACTTTTACGATAAAGTGGTAGTAATAACTTTTGAGACGCTTCATATTGCTTTAAATAACTAAGAATGATACCAAGTTTAAATCTCTCGTCATCGTTCATTGGTCTAATCTTTTTCATTACTTTCATATATTTATTAAACTTTTCTTTATTATTAGTAATATATAGCACCAATGTATAATGACATAATGCGTATACGTCAGAGGAATCTTCTTTTAACAAACGCTCACATATTCTTTTCGCTTGCTGATATTCTCGTAAATAGATGTGACATAGTACAAGAGAATTTTGAACAATGTGTTGTTTGCGCAGTGGGTGTTCTAAATGAGAAATATAATTTTTAGCATCTTCAAAGCGTTGTTGTGTCAGTAAATATTGAAATACGTATTGGAATGAAACTAGCATTACTTCCGTGTAAAATTTTTCTTCATCATCGTATTCTACCTGATGTACATCTTCAAAGATAGCTCTTATATCCATGTCCTTAGACATAGCAGCACTAGACATGGCAAAAATAAACCACTTATAATGATCTTTCAATTTGAAATAAACATTGCTAATATTGTTAAATGCCGAGCGAACATGTTCATTTTTAGCAACTAAATCAAAATTAATCGCAATTGCTTCTTTGTATCGTCCCAACTCTTTTAATGCAGTTGTATAATTGGTAATAACTTCAATATTATCTGACTCATGTTCCATTACTCGACTGTAATATTCAGCTGCCTGTTCCCAATCTTCATTTTCAAATTTTTCCTCTGCCATTTTAAGATAAAAATGATTATTAAATTTCACATGTATGACATTATCATCTTGTTGATTCACTGTTGGTCACCTCACTTCCTATGTATTTGAATTGGATTACCGCAAGCAAAACAACCATCTGGAATATCTTTCGATACAATTGAACCCGCAGCAATAATCGCATGCTTACCAATATATACGCCTGGTAAAATCGTCACATTGGCACCTACCATCGTATGGTCTCCTATTATCACTTGACCTTGTCGATATTCATCAACAAGAATTTCATGAGTTAATATTGTAGTATTATACCCAATCACACAGTTATCACCAATGCTTATAAGTTCTGGATAAAATAAATCTGGTGTTACTTTATAAGCAATTGCAGTAGCTTGACCGATAGACATATTTAAAAAGCGTCGATAGACATATCGCTTCAATAGCATGCTAGGAATAAAACGACAAAATTCTATAATAACGGTTTGCTTCAACACTTTTGGAAAACGAATAAAACGATACATATGCCATAATGGATTAATGCCTGTACTACTACGTTTTTGTAATCGTCTCATCGCTTAACCTTCGCCGTCTGACATGGCCAGGTAAGTGGACCTGCATCTTTATAAACTGGCGCTTTATATTTTAAACGTCGGTAGACAATAAAAGTTAAACCGACGAGTATCAAAATGATTGAAACAAGTTGTGCCACACGAATATGACTTGTCAACATTAAGCTATCGGTACGTAGGCCTTCAACAAAAAAGCGACCAATAGAATACCAAATTAAGTAACTAAAGAATGTTTCTCCAATTCGTAAATGCTTACGCAATGTTAAGAGTATGACGAAACCAGCAACATCCCAAATGGATTCATATAAAAATGTCGGATGATAATATGTACCTTCGATGTACATGTTATTGATAATAAACTCTGGAAGATGTAGTTGTTCTAAAAATGCACGTGATACAGGACCACCATGCGCTTCATGATTCATAAAGTTACCCCAACGACCAATACCTTGCGCTAAGATAATACTTGGCGCAACAATATCACCAATTTGAAATGGATGGAGGTTTCTTAGCTTACATATAATTATTCCAGTGATAAACCCACCGAGTAACCCACCGTGTATCGCTATACCACCGTGCCAAATTTTAGGTATCTCAGCTGGATTCTGTGCATAATACGGCCATTGAAAAATAACGAAATAAATTCGTGCTGCTAAAAAGCCAAATAATGCACAGTAAAAAATAATATCTACAAGTGTGTCTTTATGTAATCCTACATTGATTAAACTCTTTTGGGCGACAAAATAGCCCAGCAAAATGCCACAAGCAATAATAATCCCATACCATTTTATCGATAAAGGGCCTAATTCAATTGCTACTGGATTTATATAACTTACCATTAAATTCATACGTTAGTGCTCCTCATGATTATGTCCATTTTTTCTAATTTCTGCGTTCAAACGTTCGTTAAATTCCTCGGCAGTATTAATACCCATGATATTTAAGCGATAATTCATGGCTGCAACTTCAATAATAACTGCCACGTTTCGTCCTGGTCGAACTGGAATTGTTTTCTTTGTGATTTCAGTATCTAGTATGCGTAATTTTTCTTCATGTAAGCCTACTCTATCGTAGAGTTTTTCTTTATTCCAATTTTCTAAATTAATATTTAGTCGGATTTGCTTTTCTGTCAAAATGGAACCTGCACCAAATAGAGTCATCACATTGATAACACCTAATCCACGAATCTCAAGTAAATGTTCGATAAGTTTTGGCGGTTTACCGATAAGTTCGTCTTTAGATATTTCTCTTATTTCAACGTTATCATCGGCTACTAAACGGTGTCCACGTTTGACTAATTCAAGTGCTGTTTCACTTTTCCCAATACCTGAATCTCCGGTGATCAATACACCTACGCCATAAACATCTACTAAAACGCCATGCAACGATGTAGAACGCGCAAGTTGATGTTCTAAAAAAGTTGTAAGTCTACTCATTAAACTTGTAGTCGCATCGCTAGAGACAATTAATGGTGTATTCATTTCAGTGGCAGCTTCAATCAATTCTTTAGGCGGCTCTAAACCTCTTGTCACTATAATAGCAGGCGTATCAGGTCGACATAATTTTCGCATACGACCTTGTCTTTCGTCATCTGGAAGTAAATTATAAAATGATAATTCTGTCGTACCTAATAACTGAATTCGGTCTGATGCATAGTGCGAAAAATAACCTGCCATCTCAAGCCCAGGTCGTGAAATATCCGTATTCTTAATTTGTTTATTTAGTCCTTTTTCCCCAACAAGCAATTCTAACTTTAATAGCTCAACTAACTTTTTTGTTGTAAGCATGGGTTCACCTCAAAACGTAACTTGAAATTGTTCACTTCTTATCATATCAAAAATATCACACCAAGTTATATAAAAGTTCATTCAAAATGGAAGATTTATAATAAGATACCGTAATATCATATTATTGTCGTTACACTGATATATTTCACAGCAACAAAAATAAATAACATCAATCAAAGTCACACTTAACTAAAGCTTTTAATCGGATATAATACATGGCTGAAGATGATTGTTAGAAAAATAACCAGTAAATGAATTCATGAGAAAACTCATTTACTGGCTTCTATACAATACGTTGTACTATTGACGTCTTTCTTAAGCCTACCTTCAGCCTTATAGTCAAAAATACATATCAAACTAGTTCGATTGTTATTCTGCTTTATCACGTGCTAAGACATTTTTCAAATATTGTCCTGTATAGGATGCATCAACATTTGAAATTTCCTCTGGTGTTCCTGTGGCAACAATTGTACCGCCACCATCGCCACCTTCAGGACCTAAATCAATAATATGGTCTGCTGTCTTGATTACATCTAAATTGTGTTCAATGATGACTACCGTATCACCGTTTTCTACTAATCGATTCAAAACTTTAAGCAAACGTCGAATATCATCAACATGCAATCCTGTTGTTGGTTCATCTAATATATAAATCGAACGTCCCGTTGATCGTTTATGCAGTTCTGAAGCAAGTTTAACACGCTGTGCTTCACCACCAGATAACGTTGTAGCTTGTTGTCCAAGTGTAATATAACCTAAACCTACATCAACCAGTGTCTGCAATTTCCGATGAATTTTAGGTATATTTTCAAAGAAATGTGTCGCTTCTTCAACAGTCATGTCTAATACTTGCGCAATATTCTTCCCTTTATACGTCACTTCGAGCGTTTCTCGATTGTAGCGTTGTCCATCACAGACTTCACAAGGTACGTATACATCCGGTAAGAAATGCATTTCAATTTTGATAATGCCGTCACCTTTACATGCTTCGCAACGACCGCCTTTAACGTTAAAGCTAAAGCGTCCTTTTTGATAACCTCTTATTTTAGCTTCATTCGTTTGTGCAAAGACATTGCGTATATCATCAAATACACCCGTATAAGTCGCAGGATTTGATCGTGGTGTACGACCAATTGGCGATTGATCAATATCGATAATTTTATCTAACTGTTCCATACCGGTAATCTTGTCATAGTCACCTGGCTTAACTTTTGAATTGTTTATCGCTTGAGCTAACGCTTTGTATAATACTTCATTCACTAATGAACTTTTTCCGGAACCTGAAACACCAGTGACAACATTCATTACTGACAATGGAATGTCTACATCCACATTTTTCAAATTGTTGCTTCTAGCACCTTTAATACTTAATTTACGTTCAGTAATCGCTCTTCGATGTTCAGGTACGTCAATGCGTTTTTGACCACTTAAGTATTGACCAGTAAGCGATTTCTTATCTTTCATAACCTTGTCTGGGGTACCACTCGAAACAATTTCTCCGCCATGATTTCCTGCACCAGGACCAACATCAACAAGATAATCCGCAGCGCGCATCGTGTCGTCATCATGTTCGACAACAATAAGTGTATTGCCAAGGTCTCTCATTTCTTTCAATGTATGAATTAAACGATCATTGTCGCGCTGATGTAAACCAATAGATGGTTCATCAAGAACATACAATACACCTGTTAATCGTGAACCTATTTGCGTTGCTAAACGAATACGCTGTGCTTCTCCACCTGACAGAGAACCTGATGCTCGATTTAATGTTAAATATTCTAGACCAACATTATTTAAAAATGATAATCGTGCAATAATTTCTTTTAAAATTTGATTAGCAATTGCTCTATCTTGTTCAGACAGCACTAAATTCTTAAAGTAATCTAAAGCTTTACCAATCGAATATTCGACAACTTCACCGATATTGTATTGACCCACATAAACAGATAGCGCTTCTTGACTTAGTCGTTTACCATGGCATGTTTCACATGGCAATTCAGTCATATATTTACTCATCATTTCACGTGTATATTCAGAAGGTGATTCATGAAAACGTCGACTAATATTAGGTAAGACACCCTCAAAAGTCATTTTTCTATGACGTGTACCACCATTTCTACTAGAAAAAGAAAACTCAATTTCTTTGTCTCCAGAACCATTTAATAAAATATTTTGCTGTCTATCCGTTAACTTTTTAAATGGTTTATCCATATTGATTTTGTATACCTCACATACTCGGGCAAGTAATGTTGGGTAAAAATCAGAACTCGTAGGTTCCCATGGTTCAATGGCTCCTTCATTTAACGTCTTATTCTTATCTGGAATAACTAAATCTAAGTCAACCGTCAACCTTTGACCTAGACCGTCACATGTAGGACAAGCACCAAATGGACTATTGAAACTAAACATTCTTGGTTCCAATTCACCGATTGAAAAGCCACAAATAGGACATGCATGATTCTCAGAAAATTTAAGATCTTCACCATCAATAACATTGACTGTAATGTTTCCTTCTGCTAATTCTAAACCCGTTTCAATTGAATCAGCTAATCGTGTTTCAATACCTGGCTTCACAACTAAACGATCAACAACCACTTCAAGCGTATGATTTTTATTCTTATCTAGTGGTGGGACTTCATTAACATCGACGATATCACCATCCACTCTTAAGCGTACATATCCTTTCTTACCAATGCTTTCTATTAACTTTTCATGGCTCCCTTTTCTATGAGAAATCACAGGTGCCAAAATTTGAATTTTAGTACGTTCTTCAAGTTCTAATATACGATCAACCATTTGCTGAACAGTTTGGGACTCAATCTCTATACCATGATTGGGACAATAGGCTTTACCTACCCTAGCATAGAGTAAACGAATATAATCATATATTTCCGTTACTGTAGCCACTGTGGAACGTGGATTTTTACTTGTCGTCTTTTGATCGATAGATATTGCAGGAGATAAACCTTCAATCGTATCAACATCAGGCTTATCCATCTGTCCTAAAAATTGCCGAGCATATGCACTTAATGACTCAACATAGCGACGTTGCCCTTCAGCATAAATGGTATCGAAGGCTAATGAAGATTTTCCAGATCCCGACAATCCAGTCATAACGATTAATTTATTTTTAGGCAGCTCAATATCGATATCCTTTAAATTATGCGCACGCGCCCCTTTAACTACTATACTTGGTCCTTTCATGTAACTGTCACCCTTCTGATTTTAGTTCAAATAACATATCTCTTAACTCTGTTGCTTTCTCGAAGTCCAATTCTTTTGCTGCTTTTTTCATTTCTTTTTCGATATTTTCAATTGTTTTTTGTCGTTCTTTTTTCGTCATTTTCTTAGGAACTGTAGTTTGCTCTTGTGCATTTGTTTCATCATTCTCAACAGTAGCACTGATAACATCGTGTATCCGTTTATGAATCGTTTGCGGTGTAATACCATATTTTTCATTGTGTGCGGTTTGTATTTCACGACGACGTTGAGTTTCGTCTATGGCGTACTTCATAGAATCGGTCATCTTATCTGCATACATGATGACTTCACCTCGATCATTACGCGCCGCACGTCCAATCGTTTGAATTAATGACCGATTTGAACGTAGGAAACCTTCTTTATCCGCATCTAAAATGACGACTAACGATACTTCTGGTATATCAATACCCTCTCGCAATAAGTTAATGCCAACAATGACATCATACGTACCCATACGTAAATCCCTAATGATTTCAATACGTTCTAATGTTTTAATTTCCGAATGAAGATAATTTACTTTAATTCCCGCTTCTTTCATGTACGTTGTTAGATCTTCACTCATTTTTTTCGTTAATGTTGTCACTAATACGCGTTCATTACGTTCAACACGTTCTTGTATTTCGCCTAATAAATCATCAATTTGATTTTCGGTTGGTCTGACGTCAATTTTAGGATCTAATAGGCCTGTAGGTCGAATAATTTGTTCTACCATTTCATCCGTATGTTCTAGTTCATAAGGTCCCGGTGTAGCTGATACATATACGAGCTGCTTTGTCTTATCCTCAAACTCTTCAAACATTAACGGTCGGTTATCTAGTGCACTCGGCAATCTAAATCCATGATCCACAAGCACTTGTTTACGTGCTCTATCACCGTTATACATGCCTCTTATTTGCGGTAAAGTTACGTGTGACTCATCTATCATAACTAGCCAATCATCACCAAAATAATCTAATAATGTATAAGGAGTTGATCCCAAAGGTCTTAATGTTAGGTGTACTGAATAGTTTTCAATCCCCGAACAAAAGCCCATTTCTCGCATCATTTCCAAATCGTAATTTGTGCGTTGCTCTAAACGTTGTGCTTCTAATAATTTATTTTCAGCTCGTAATTCCTTAAGTCGTTCTTCAAGTTCCTTTTCAATTCGTTGAATCGCTAATTGCATCTTCTCATCTCGAGTGACGAAGTGAGAGGCTGGGAAAATAGCGAAGTGTTCTCTTTCTCTCAACACTTCACCCGTTAAATAATTTACTTCTCTAATACGATCAATTTCATCGCCAAAAAATTCCACCCTGATGCACATTTCTTCTCTTGAAGCTGGGAAAATTTCTACGACATCGCCACGTACTCTAAAAGTTCCGCGTTGAAAATCTATATCATTTCTAGAATACTGAACATCGACTAATTTTCTTAAAAGTTCTGTCCGCTCCATTTCCATACCGACACGCACACTAACAACTAAATCCTTGTATTCTTCAGGATTACCTAAACCGTAAATGCAACTCACACTTGCGATAATAATAACATCATCGCGTTCAAATAAAGCACTTGTAGCTGAATGGCGTAACTGGTCGATTTCATCATTAATTGAAGCATCCTTTTCGATAAATGTATCTGTGGAAGGCACATAGGCTTCTGGTTGATAGTAATCATAATAACTAACAAAATATTCGACTCTATTTTCTGGGAAAAACTCTTTGAATTCACTATAGAGTTGACCTGCCAAGGTTTTGTTATGGGCGATAATCAAAGTAGGTTTGCCAACCTCTTTAATTACATTGCTCATTGTAAATGTCTTACCTGTACCAGTTGCTCCCAATAATGTTTGATGTCGCTTACCTTCATTAATGCCCTTAACAATCTTTTGAATTGCTTGAGGTTGGTCACCTTGTGGCTCAAATTCAGATTTTAGTTTAAATGGTACGTGCTCAACCATATTAAGATACGCCTCCTATCGTTTGTCTCATCATATACTTTGCTCGATTTATTTTCTATTCTAACAGATAATTCAACAAAAATACAAACGTTTGTTCGCTAAACATCCCGTTAAATCTTTTATTCTTTTAAACAAAAAACAAACACAGTGTTGCTACTATGTTTGTCCTTCTTCATGGTCAGTTTGAACTGCTAGCGTTTATCATATTTTTAATTTTAAACATCATATTCGACGTTCGTTAGTCATTATCATGTGATTGATGTAATTTAAGATTATCAATGATAACATAACCAGCTAATAATGAAACGACATCTAAAAATATGATCCATTCATTGTGAAAAAAACCTTTATATATGGACGTTGCAATTAAAATCAATGCGACCAGCGTTCCAATCCATTTATTTCTTGTTACAACACTAAACAAGACGACTAATAAACATGGAAATAACGCAGCACAGACATACCAAATCATGATGTTCACCCATTTCTTTGTTTTAAGATTGACATCGTTGTCTCGCGTAATTCTGTTCTAGGAATAAAGTTTTCGGTTAACATTTCTGGAATTACATTCTCAATAAAGTCTTGCACCGAAACTAAATGATCAAATTGAATTATTGTTTCTAGGCTATTTTCATATATTTCGAAAAATAAGGGTTCAGGATTACGTTTTTGAATTTCTCCAAACGTTTCATATAGTAAGTCTATTTTATCAGCTACTGCTAGTATTTGCCCTTCTAAAGAATCATCTTTTCCCTCTTGTAATCTCTGGCGATAAATATCTTGATAAGGTTCAGGAATCTCTTCATTGACAAATGTATTTACCATTTCTTCTTCTACTTGGGAAAATAACATTTTAAGTTCTCTACTTGCATACTTCACTGGCGTTTTTATATCACCAGTAAACACTTCAGCAAAATCATGATTAAGTGCCTTTTCATACAAACTTTTCCAATCAACTTCGTTACCATGATGTGCCTCAACGGTTGCTAAATATTGTGCTATTTTAGTGACTTTAAAAGAATGCGCAGCAACATTATGTTCAAAATATTTAAATTTACCAGGCAATCTTATTAACTTTTCTAAGTCTGATAATCTTTTAAAATACTGGTGAATTGCCATACTTGTCATCCTTTCTATTATTTTATCGCTGATGATACTTAGCTTTATTATACCAAGCAACTATGTTAAAGAAAGTAACTCTATCATAAAAAATAAATAAAGGTGAGACTTCCTCAATGCATTTGCATTCAAAGCCTCACCTTAATTAAGCTGTTGTTATTAATGAATATATTTATAACTGCTCACATTATAAATTGAACGATGTGTGACATTATTGAAATGTCCATTATAATTCATTTCAGATACATAAATAGAACCATTGCTGTTCACACGTTCAACTACGCCAACGTGTCCGTAATAGCCTGCACCTGTTTGGAAAATCGCACCTACTGCTGGAGTATTATTAACGGTAAATCCAGCTCTTTTTGCTGAATAAGCCCAGTTATTTGCATTGCCCCAAGTACTGCCAATTGAACGTCCTAATTCACTACGACGATTAAAGACATAGTATGTGCAGTTGCCATATGCATATAGGTTGCCTTGATTAGCTACAGATTTATATTTGTTAGGCGCTGGTGTTGAACCATAATGGTAGCGATGATGTGTTACTGCATTATGATGTGCTGGCGCTGATGTTTGTTGGCCGTTGTATGATGATGCTTGCGTATTATTATGATAGCTTTGAGATCCTGCAGTGCCAGAAGTCACATGTGATTGTGAGCTTGTTGTTGCATTTGCATGTGTTAACTCATCAAAAGTTAAATCATGTTGTTTATCATATGATGTTGTCGATGTAACTAAATGCGCAATATCTTGTGGTTGATTTGACGAAGATACTTCGGTATAAGTTGCACCATTAATATTAGTACCAAGTAATGCAGCACCTTTGCTAGAAACTGCGATTAAGTCCCCCGGATGAATTAATTCAGTAACTCCTGGGTTAAAGTTATAAATATCTGTCACTGTAATATGATGAGCAGAAGCAATTGAATTTAATGAATCGCCTGATTTCACTACCACGATATCATTTTCAGAATAATTATTTGCTGTTACAGCTTCTGTATGTAATGTATCTAAAGTATTAATCGTTGTTTGCGCTTTAACTGGTTTAGCCGGAGAAGCATCCGCAATACCATTTACAGCTAAAAATGCGGCTACTGATGAAACTGTTGCTGTTATTGTTTTCTTCATGATGTCATTCCTTTTCATTTGTAGTCTGATTTAATCTTAGACTAGCATAAAGTCGTTGCGAATTGGCTATTGTTATCACTATGTAACATAAAGTTTATATTTTCCCTATATTTTGATGCATTTACTAGGGTTAAGTAATATAAATAACTGCATTTTACATCCATTTTGTTTAGTAATACGTAAACAAACAATCAAATCTTAGAGTTTTAGCAATTCTAAAAGCAATAAATTTTTTACAATAAGTTCCAACCTTACTATTTCTATACAAGGTGTCTAATAAAAAGCATTACGCTATCTTAATATAATGTTGCGTTACCTATATTTAAAACGAGAGCGGGACAGAATTCATAATGAATTCTGTCCCGCTCTGGCAAGGTTGACTAGGATTGAAATAAACTTGGTATCAGCGTATTTTCAATCCAGTCAACT
>NZ_KV809468.1:276647-292683 GCF_001812565.1 Staphylococcus sp. HMSC059F04
CTTGGTATCAGCGTATTTTCAATCCAGTCAACTAGTGACAATATATCGTTTATAGCCTAGAACATAATGATGTCCCATGCGCGTTCTAATAATCATTATGACGAGTATGACTGATCCATTTGTTGTCTTAAGTAAGCTTCTATAAATGGCCCAATATCTCCATCCATCACGGCATCTACTTTCCCAGTTTCTTCATTCGTCCGATGATCTTTAACCATTGAATATGGATGAAATACATAAGAGCGTATTTGACTGCCCCAACCTATTTCTTTTTGTTCACCACGGATTTCCGCCATTTCCTGCGCTTGTTCTTCTAACTTCAACTGATATAGTTTGGATTTTAACATTTTCATTGCGGCTTCACGATTTTTAATTTGTGATCGTTCATTTTGGTTGTTGACAACTATGCCAGTCGGATGATGGGTAATTCGAATAGCTGATTCAGTTTTATTAATATGTTGTCCACCAGCGCCCGATGCTCTAAAAGTATCAACCGTAATATCATCAGGGTTAATTTCAATTTCTATCTCATTATTATTAAAATCAGGTATCACATCACATGACGCGAAAGATGTATGACGACGTCCTGATGCATCAAATGGTGAAATACGAACCAAGCGATGAACACCTTTTTCAGCTTTTAAATAACCATACGCATTATGTCCTTTGACAAGTAACGTCACACTTTTAATACCTGCTTCATCACCAGGTAAATAATCTACCGTTTCAACTTTAAATCCATTTTGTTCACAATAACGCTGGTACATACGGAGTAACATACTCGCCCAATCTTGAGATTCTGTACCTCCAGCGCCTGGATGTAATTCTAGTATCGCATTATTAGCATCATGTGGACCATCTAATAACAGCTGTAATTCAAATTGATCTAATTTATCGTTAAAGGCCAAGACATTCATTTCCAACTCAGCCTTCATATCCTCATCATACTCTTCTTGTAATAACTCGGTCGTGGCAAACATGTCCTCAACTTCATTGTCTAAGTCATGATAGCCCATAGTTATTGCTTTCAAAGCGTTATTTTTATCAATAATATCTTGCGCTTTATTTTGATCGTCCCAAAAATTAGGCTCGGTCATCATTTCTTCATATTCTTGAATATTTGTCTCTTTATTTTCTAAGTCAAAGAGACCCCCTAATTTGAGTTAAACTATCTTGATACGCCTCTATACGACGTTTGATTTCTGAAAGTTCCATGCTTATCTCTCCTATAACGATGATATCTTCTGTCTTCTTTATGATACATATATGATTATATTTTGTCACGATTGTATTATGATTGATGATTAATCTAATCCATAAAAAGAGCAGGATAGAAGTCTTTGTGTAACTTCAATATCCTACTCCAAAAAGGCTCAAAACGGATTAAGCATAACATTTATGGTCACGCTTCGTTTAAGTATTGAGAATTTAATTCAATTACCGTCAAGCACATTATTTACCATGACAGTTTTTATATTTTTTGCCACTACCACATGGACATGGATCATTTCTACCTACTTGCTCACCTTTTACGATAGGTTGTGGTTTCACTTTTTCTTTACCATCTTCGGCAGAAACATGTTGCGCTTTACCAAAATCAGTTGTTTTTTCTCGCTCAATATTTTCTTCTACTTGCACAACAGATTTCAAAATGAATTTTGAAGTGTCTTCTTCAATATTTTGCATCATAATATCAAACAATTCATGACCTTCATTTTGATAATCACGCAATGGATTTTGTTGTGCATATGAGCGCAAATGGATTCCTTGACGCAATTGATCCATAGTATCAATGTGATCTGTCCAGTGTGTATCAATAGATCGGAGCAAAATCATACGCTCAAATTCTGGCATTTGTGTGCCAATAGTTTCTTTTTGAGCATCATATGCTTGTTCGATTTTTCCCCAGACAATATTATAAATATCTTCGGAATCTTTACCTTTTATTTCTTCAACTGTTAAGCTACCTTCTTGTAAAAAGACATCGTTAACATAATTGATGAATGGATTATAATCTAATGCTTCATCTTCTTCATTAATGTAATAATTAACTGCGCGTTGTAAAGTTGATTTCAACATGGCAGTAACAAGCTCTGAACTATTATCACTATCAATAATATTATTACGTTCATTATAGATAATTTCACGCTGTTTACGCAATACTTCATCATACTCAAGAATACGTTTACGGGCATCAAAGTTATTACCTTCAACACGTTTTTGCGCAGATTCTACTGCCCGAGAGACCATTCTTGATTCAATCGGTGTTGAATCATCCATGCCTAAACGCCCCATCATTTTTTGTAAGCGCTCAGAACCAAAACGAATCATCAACTCATCTTGCAGTGATAAATAGAAGCGGCTATCACCTCTATCACCTTGTCGACCAGAACGGCCACGTAATTGGTCATCAATACGACGTGATTCATGACGTTCCGTACCTATAACAGCTAAGCCGCCTAATTCTTCGACACCTTCACCAAGTTTAATGTCGGTACCACGTCCGGCCATGTTTGTCGCAATTGTTACAGCACCTTTTTGTCCAGCTTTAGCAACAATATCTGCTTCGCGCTCGTGATTCTTTGCATTTAAAACATCATGTCTCACACCGCGTTTTTTCAACAAGGCTGAGATATACTCACTGGTTTCTACAGCAACTGTACCTAACAGTACAGGCTGACCTTTTTTATGTTTCTCTACTACATCTTCAATAACAGCATCAAATTTACCTTTTTGACTAATATAAATTAAATCTGCTTTATCTGTACGTTGTACCGGTTTGTTCGTAGGAATTTGCGTAACCGTCATATTATAAATATTACGGAATTCTTCTTCTTCAGTTTTTGCTGTACCAGTCATGCCTGCTAATTTATTGTACATTCTAAAATAGTTTTGGAAAGTAATGGAAGCCATTGTCTTAGATTCATTTTGAATTTGAACGCCTTCTTTAGCTTCTATCGCTTGGTGTAATCCTTCAGAAAAACGACGTCCTGGCATCGTACGTCCTGTAAATTGGTCAACAATGAGCACTTCCCCATCAACCACCATATAGTCTTTATCGCGTTGCAATGAAACATGTGCTCTTAAGGCAGTATTAATATGACTGATGACATCAACATTTTGGACATCATATAGGTTTTCAATTTTGAACATACGTTCCGCTTTATCTGCACCTTGTTCTGTTAAATGTACAGCTTTTGTCTTTTCATCATATTTATAATCGTCTTCGGCTTTTAACATTTTAGCAAAAACATTGGCTTGCGTATAAAGTGATGTTGATTTCTCAGCTTCCCCAGAAATAATTAATGGTGTACGCGCTTCGTCGATTAAAATAGAGTCGACTTCATCAATAATAGCGAAATGCAGTGGACGCATAACACATTCTTCGGCATAATTCACCATATTATCACGCAAATAATCGAATCCTAATTCATTATTTGTACTATATGTGATGTCTTGTAAATATGCTTCTCTTTTTTCTGCTGTTGTTTTACTATTTAAATTCAAGCCTACAGACAACCCAAGGAAATTGTATAATTGGGCCATTTCTTCGCTTTGTACACTTGATAAATACTCATTGACTGTAATAACATGAACACCTCGGCCAGCAAGGGCATTGAGGTATGTTGGCATTGTAGCTGTTAATGTTTTACCTTCACCTGTTCTCATCTCTGCGATATCGCCTTTGTGAATAGCGATACCACCCATCACTTGTACTTTGAATGGAATCATGTTGAACACACGTTTAGATCCTTCACGTACTAATGCATATGCTTCAGGTAATATTTTATCTAGATAATCATTTTGTTTCTTAACATCATCTATCTCTTTAAGTTCTTCTTGATATTTTTTTGTCTTATTACGAATCTCTTCATCCGTTAAAATAGCGATATTTTCCTCTAATGCAAGTACTTTATCAGCTAGTTTTTCTAATCGTTTTATTTCTTTTTTATTGCCGTCAACAATTTTTGATAAAAATCCCATTTTGTTCGCTCCTTTAGCTAAAACTGTTTGGCCTACAACAATTTATCTTATCATTTATACCATTAAATTTATACTTATATTACTCATACTACGCGTCTCTCAATGTCATCTCTAATCATTTCTTTCACCGAAAAACTCATGCGTGCTACTACTAAGTTGATGCGTGATTCCATTTGGGCTATTGATTGCCCTGCAAATCGACAACATATTTATTTTAACACGATAGAAACAACTTTTTCTCGTCATAAATAAATAATTTTCGAATATATTAATAAAAGCGTATTTTAAAAACGTACTTTGAGAAACTGAAGATGAAATAATACAATTTTAGAATCGTCAAATTACATTAGCATAACCTAAGATATGTGTCCATTGATTAAACATTTGCTTCTTAAAAACTAAAGTATGTACAAATTCTTAATCATGAACCTCAATGTTGATAATGGGATTATTAAAGTTTGTAAAAAACACGCGAACAAGACTAGGAATCTAAATAACAGATTCCTAGTCTTGCTACTACATGTATTAAAGCATTTTTAATTTACGCCATATTATCATAGTAGTATTTAATTAAATCAAACATTTGATGCATATCGTATCCCCATCTTCCATAGTATTCGATTGGATCTACGTGATCTGTACCGCCCCAATATTTACCTACTGCATTGTGGCTAATGACAGAACCTTTACCAGCGTTATCATCAGCAAGTGTTGGCGTAATTCCATTTTGCTTTAACATATAGGCTGCAAGCCAAGCTTGATTATTAACTGATTTTGCAAAGTCTTCAAAATTATACATTCTTACTAATTCGATTTGATAAAAGTATGGATTAGCTTTAGGACCAGCTCCCCACACATAATATTCTGCAGGTGCAGTAAGATGTATTTCGTTATTATCAACGAATGCGTGTACAAATGCTCTAGTATAAGTTTCATACATGCGATCTACCCATACTTGTAAAGGACGATTGTCTTCGCCCACTTCGTGAATAACAACACCCATGTAAGTGCCGTTTTTATATTCTAATTTAGGAAGTGTATCCATACGTGGATCTTTTACTACTGGCGAATGCTGAAGATGATTGTCGATAATATATTGATTGACTTTAGAGTTTGCAAATAAGGTTGCTGTATCATTTGCTTTTGTTTCTTTCGAATTATTCAGTTTTCCTGAAACTTGAGTATTAGTATCTTTTGGATTCTGCTGATACAACGTTGCTTGCTTAGAGGATAAACCTTGCGCATGACTAACAGGCATAAAAATTAACGACATCGACATTAAAAGAATACATGTAGAAAAAAGAACTAACATTTTTGACATAAAATCACACTCCTTTGATATTGTTTTAATTATTAAAATTAATATTTAATAATTACACTTATATTATTAATCTAATAACAAATTAAAATCAAGTGGTTATTTTCATCAAAAGTGAAATATTTGTGTATCTTGTTAAGTTTTTTTAAAAAAATATGTTTCTTAACAATTATCTTTTAAAAAATATTTAATAAAAAAAGAGTAGCTTGTTCAGCTACTCTTTTCATTATCCAAATATATTTTAAAATATTGGCAGTGGCTAACTGTATTGAAAATATGCTTGTATCAAGCTTCTTTCAATCTTAGTCAGCCTTGCCAGTGAGGGACAATGAAATTATTTTTTGCAAATGATATTTCTGTCCCATTCTCTAGAAAATCACTCAAGACATTGTGACTATAAGCACAATGACTCAAAATTTTTATTCTGTTGTTTCGATTAAACCATATTTACCGTCTTTGCGTCGGTATACAATACTTGTTCCTTCTGTTTCTCTATCAGCAAACACAAAGAAATCATGTCCTAGCAAATTCATTTGTAATACAGCTTCTTCAGAATCCATAGGTTTTAAGCTGAAATGTTTAGAACGAATAATTTCAATGTCGCTATCATTTGTTTCGACTTCTAATTCAGATGGTTCTGGAGTAGCTTCAGCTACTTCTGCCACGAATACTTCTTGATCCCCATGATCTCGATTTTTTCTGTTGACACGTGTTTTATATTTACGTACTTGACGCTCTAATTTGTCATTAACTAAGTCAATAGCTGCATATAAATCATCATGTCGTTCCTCCGCTCTAAGTGTGACATTTTTGAGTGGAATTGTTACTTCAATTTTAGTTGCAGAATTAGCATACGTTTTAACTTTAACATGTGCTACTGCATTTGGAACGTTATTAAAATAGCGTTCTAATTTACCAATTTTGTCCTCAATATAGTTGCGGATTGCATCTGTAATAGTGAGGTTATCTCCATGAATTTCAAATCTAATCATAGTAATCTCTCCTTTAACCTCTATTGGTAATTCTTACTTATATCATACCACGTTCGGACTACCGTGCAAACGTATACACACTGAATTTTCTGACTTTATTTTCTAACAATTTACACCCCGCATGATGTATGGTTAATCCAGTAGTATAAATATCATCTACGAGTAATATTTCTTTATTTGTCAAGTCGATATCTAAAGAAATATAAAATGGATTAGATGCTTCAGCACGCTCTATTTTTGATAATTTTGATTGCTTAGGACGCAAATCCGTAGATAAAAGATTAATATATTGAATACCTTTATAAGCTAACACTGTAGTTACAGGATTAAAGGTTCTTGCATCATCTCTTACTTTCGGGGACGGAATTGGCACAACGTAGTCATATTTAATTTGAGGTAGCTTCAGTTGATATGCCAACACTTGCGCTAAATAGTGATCTTTCATAAATTTGTATTGATGGATGAGCGCTTTGATAATTCCTGTGTACTGATAATCACAATATAGCTGCGTCATTAATTGAAACCGATTTGCTAAAAACTGACAGTCTAAACACTGTTGCGTTGAATGACCACATTGATTTAGACATCTCGAACAACGTTGTTTTTTGTCTTTAATACGACAAGCTTGCCACAAACTTTCACATTGTGAACATATAAGTTTAGGCGGCTTGTATATATTTATAGCCGTTAATGGTTCATGGATGGGTTGAAGACATTGGAGGCATCTTCTCATCTAACCACCCTTTTTCTCTTGCCAAACGATTCATAGATTGCACCTCACGTCTAGCAGCAATCATGCTTAAACTTACACCTTGATGTAAATACAATACCATGCCATCAGGTGCATGTGCTTTTCTCCCAACTCGACCAGCAATCTGTATCAATGCTGCCTTGCTAAATGTTTGTGCATCGATAACAATGACATCTAAATGTGCCATTGTGAAGCCTCTTTCTAAAATTGTTGTCGTAAAAACAATTTCGTAGTTCCCTTGTCTGAGCGCTTCAACCTTTTCAAAACGTAAGACATCTTCACTATATACGTAGGTGAGTGACGACAAAACAGCTTGATATCGATGATAGGCAGCTAACATCGTTTCTATATGATGAAAAAACACTAAAGTTATTCGTCGTTTATTTAGTTGATTTTGCAAAATGCGCACTAAAGTTTGTTGTTGTCGATTGCACTTCAACTTAAAATATTTAAAGCGTGGTACAGGAAGTGGATGTCGATGAAATCTAGCTGGTAAATATATGATTTGTTCATGATCAAATTGCGCTAATAACGCTTTAGGTGGCGTCGCAGTCATATAAATAATTGAAGCTTGTCTACAGGCTGCCATCTGAATTGCAATAAATAATGATGATTCCATAGCTAATGGAAAAGCATCTACTTCGTCAACAAAAATAAGGTCAAAATGATTTTTAAAACGATACAACTGATGAATCGTTGCAATGACAAAATGACCGTTAAATTGTTGTCTCGATTGCTGATGCAATACATCAATCTGTTCACCTTGAAAAGCATCCAGAATACGCTGACTAATTTCTAAAACAACATCTACTCTTGGAGATACAATAGCAACATTGTACCCCTTTTGTCTGGCATACTGAATACCAGGAAACATCATTTCCGTCTTACCAGCACCCGTTACTGCATAGAGTAATAATTTTTGGTGGTGCTGTATAGCATAAATCATTTTATTACTGGCATAACATTGTTGATCAGACAAATTAAATGGCAATGTGTACGAAGCGGTAGTCTTATTTCTCTTCGATTCTATTAATACATAATCTGTCATATTATCTACTCTTCCCAATTGAAGACAGTTACGGCAATAAACAATCTCTTCCTGATGATTACTTATATATTTATGAAAATATAGCATATCTCTATTGCCACATTGCAGACATACTATTCCTTTGTTATCGGTGTAAATTCCTTTTTGTTTCGATGCTACTGGCTCATTATCTTGAACATGAGATGCAGGTATTAATTGACCATAGCGTATGATTCTAGTCACCTCTTTTTAATGTAAAAAAAGACATGAATCATTGTTGATTCATGCCTCCCTCGAAATGCATTATTCTATAGAAATCTTTTTGCCAAAACACCCTAATCCTAACCCGCCTGAACCAAGATGTGTAGCAACAACTGGTCCAAATTCGGAATAATGAATATTATAGGATTCCGGATACTTTTCTTTCAATTCTCGGTAAAATGCCTTACCTTCTTCAATTTTATCTCCATTTATCACAAATATCGTCACTTCATCAAGCTCACTAGCAATGCGCATAATATTCTCTTCTAATGACTTATAAGCTCTTTTCTTAGTACGCACTTTTTCTTCCGGTACTATTTTCCCATCTTCAAAGCGTAATACAGGTTTCATCTTCAACATCGTACCAACCCAAGCTTGTGCACCGGTAATACGGCCACTTTTTTGTAGGTTTTTCAAATCATCTACAAATAAATACGCAGTTGTATGTTCACGAATTGCGCTTAATTCTTGAATAATGTCGTCAGGTGAAAAACCTTTGTCCACTAAGTTTATTGCATGTAACACATATGATCCTTCCATCATTGCAGCTAATTTGCTATCAAATGAATGCACATTAACGCCTTCGACCATTTCTCCAGCTTGTGTTGCAGATTGGTAGCTACCGCTGATACCGCTTGATAAACATATAACAATGATATCTGTGTAACCTTGATCTCGCAGTGCTTCATAGCGTTGAATCCACTCTCCAATAGCAGGTTGACTTGTAGTTGGTGGTGTTTTCGATGATAGCATTTTATGGTAAAACTGTTCCATGTCAACATCATTTGATTCAACAAATGTTTCTCCATCGTCAAAGATGACACTAAGAGGTGCAACTGGAATTTGGTATTTATCTAGTAACTCTTGTGAGAGATAGCTTGTAGAATCAGTCATTACAGCAATCTTCATAGTAGTCCTCCTCAATTATACTTAATTCTCATTATAAAATAATTTAACTTAAAAGCAAACAACTATCCCCTCTTTAACAACGAGTCTGGCACATAATTAAATTTTAGGTTCTGAGCTCTATATTGGCAGTAGTTGACTGGATTGAAAATACGCTTATACCCAGCTTTTTTCAATCCTAGTCAACCTTGCCGGGGCGGGCCTACGAATTCATAATGAATTCTGTCCCGCTCCCTGCTCTTCTTAAAAAATAAATCACAATTTGCAATATCATCATTCATCACACATGACATAAGACACACAAGATAAATTTTTAAGCAGATTAAAACAGTGCTTTATTGTTTTGATATCATGCTGTATAGTTAAATTAATCGATACGCTATAGGGGGAATCAATTTTAATGAGCGAACCCATTATTACAATAAAAAAAGAACATATTATTGAAAATGTCATACACAAATCTAGATTTATCGCCCATATTAAACCAGTAAATAGTGAAGATGAGGCTAAACAATTTATTGCCGATATCAAGCAGCGTCATAAAGATGCAACACATCATTGTTCTGCCTATACAGTGGGAACACACATGAATATTCAAAAAGCAAATGATGATGGAGAGCCTACTGGTACAGCTGGTGTGCCGATGTTGGATATTTTGAAAAAACTCGATGTTCATAATGTTTGTGTAGTTGTGACGCGCTATTTTGGAGGCATTAAACTTGGTGGTGGCGGTTTGATACGTGCATATAGTGGTGCCGTGCGTGATGTTATTTTTGCGGTAGGACGTGTAGAATTACGCGATGCCATTCCTGTTATTGTAACAGTTGCTTACGATTTAACTGGTAAATTCGAATATGAGTTAGCATCAACATCCTATATGCTTCGCGATACTACTTACCTTGATAAAGTCAGTTATCATATAGATGTAGTCGCAGACGACTATGATGCTTTCATCGCATTTTTAAATCAACATACTGCTGGCAATTACACATTAACCACTGAAAAAACGAAAAAGTTACCTTTCGATATTTCTACAAATTAAAAAGCTACTCAGCCTGAAACAATATTATATATCAGGCTGAATAGCTTATTTTTTATTTATGTTCATGGTGATGGTTCTTCTTGGCAATTAACTTTAATAAAGGTCGATAATTATCATCAATTAATCCGGTAAATTCAACAATCATCTCAATCGTAATTAAAATCAAGATAAACATCAAGACAACACCTAATGGTTGTGATAAGTACAAAATGATACTTGATAGACTGAATAAAATGGCAATTGAATAAATCAATAACACCGTTTGTCTATGTGAATAACCCAAAGCCAACAATTTATGATGTAAATGTGACTTATCTGCTTGCATAATATGTTGCCCTTTCTTCACACGACGTATCATTGCAAATAAAGTATCGATAAATGGAACTGCAAGTATAATAATCGGGAAAAATAATGAAATAAACGTAATATTTTTAAAGCCTAGTAACGAAACAAAGCCAATAATAAAACCAATCATTAATGCACCACTATCGCCCAGAAAAATCTTTGCTGGATGAAAATTAAAGAATAAAAAGCCTAGCAGTGAACCAATTAATACACTACAAATCATTGTTATAAAGATATTCCCTTGCAAAATAGCAATAAATGCTATTGTTAACAAAGCAATGATAGAAACACCTGACGCTAAACCGTCTAAACCATCAATAAGATTAATTGCATTTGTAATGGCTACAATCCAAATGATTGTAATTGGAATACTTAAAAACCCAAAATGAATAGTTGGTCCCATTGGAAACGAAATAAAGTCAATCGTAATGCCATAGAACACAATCACACTCGCTGCGATGACTTGCCCCAAAAGTTTAAGTAGTGGTTTTAAATCACATATGTCATCAATAAGTCCTACTACGTACATAATAAAAGCACCTATGATTAAGGGTTTTATTTCTCTTTCCATAGGATGACTAATCCAAATCCCAATAAGGAAAGAGAAAAGTATCACGGTGCCACCAAGAACCGAAACTGGTTGAGTATGAACTTTTCTAAAGTTCGGTTTATCAACAATATTGAGCTTTTTAGAAATAGCGATAACGATTGGTGTAATCATTAAACTAATCAACATCGTAATCACTATGAGCAATAATGTAAGCATCCGTTCACCTTCAATAGATATATTTCTTATTTTTTAGCGCCTTATATTTTTTATTTGTTAAGACGTCAATATCATCAGTCATAAAGGTTCTCTATACGCACTGTGACATAAATACACTATATAATTGTGGTGTATGTTAACACATGTTGTCTATACAGTATAATAAATAAGAAGAAAATGTTTTTTCTTATCATACCATGGAAAATTTTATTTTAACATGAAAGACTGTAATTTAGCATAAATTTCTTTCCAGAGTTAATGACAAATTGTAAGTTTTCACTTACAATTACTAGTGGAGAAATAAAGGAGTCGGTAAATACATGTTGGAAGCAATCATTTATAATATTTCTGTCATGGTTGCAGGTATCTATTTATTCCACAGATTACAATATTCTGAGAATAAACGGGTAACTTTCTCTAAAGGCTATGTTACAGTTTTAATGACCCTTGTTGCACTATTATTAGCTGCTTATCCAATCCCATCATATAACGATGAATTTTTAGTACATTTAACGTTTGTACCATTGTTGTTTTTAGGACGTTATACCCATATGCCTTATACCCTTGCTGCAGCCACAATTGTCGCATTGGTTGATATCTTTGCCTATGGGAATTCAATATTATATGGTGTGACATTACTTGTCATAGCAGGCATTGTAAGTGCAATTGGTCCATTTTTAAAACAAAATGATATCGTGTCACTACTCATCTTAAATTTAATTAGTATCATTATTTTAGCTATTTTATCAATTTTCAGCCCGATATATGACATTAAAGAATTAATTATATTGATACCTGTATCATTTGTCTTAACTATTGCTTCAGCAGTAACGTTCGTAGATATTTGGCGCTTCTTTTCACTTGTCAATCGCTACGAAAATGAAGATAAATATGATTATTTAACTGGTTTAGGTAACGTTAAAGAATTTGACCGTCATCTTAATCATATTTCTCAACAAGCTGAAGAACATCACGAAAGCCTTGCATTGTTATTAATTGATATAGATGGATTTAAAGACGTCAATGATTCGTATTCACATAAATCAGGCGATGCTGTATTAAAGCAAATGTCCCAATTATTAAAGAATTATGTACCTAAGAAATTTAAAATCTTTAGAAATGGTGGCGAAGAGTTTTCAGTAGTTATACGCGATTATTCCTTAGACCAAAGCGTTAAACTTGCTGAAAATATCCGTCTAGGTGTAGAAAAATCATCATTTCATTTACCAAATAAAGAAGTTATTAAATTATCAGTGTCCATTGGTGTAGGTTATTTAACTAAAGATGATCACAAATCCCAACGAAAAGTATTTAAAGATGCTGATGATATGGTACATGTGGCTAAAAATGAAGGACGAAATCAAGTTATGTTTAATCCAATTATCAAATTATAAAGTACAATATCACTTTCCGTATTACACTATCATTCTGTACAAGACAGTATCTGAATGATAGTGTTTTTTGTATGAATAGCTCATGATTTTAAGTTTATCTTGACTCATTATTCATTTTAGTTAAAACTTCTATTATAATAGTGCAATATAGAAGTTATATAACTTGTACGTTGAACAACATAGATGTACAAAAAGGCAACGTTAATTTTTTTTATGACTATATATTTTTATTCCACCATGGAGGTGTCGCGTTATGTCTGATTCAATCACTATTATAGATGAAAATAAAGTGATTGATGTGGTTTTAATTGCAGGTCGAATTTTACTTGAAGCTGGTGCAGAAACTTACCGTGTTGAAGATACGATGAATAGAATTGCGCATAGCTATGGTTTACATGATACATATAGTTTTGTGACCTCAACCGCGATTATTTTTTCACTAAATGATCGCACAAGTACACGGCTCATTAGGATTAGAGAAAGAACTACCGATTTAGAAAAAATTGCATTAACCAACAGTCTTAGTAGAAAAATTGCCAATAATCAGTTGACAATCGATGAAGCCAAAAACGAATTAATTCATCTACGTCAAGCGTCATTGCAATTTTCATTTCTAACTAATTTCTTAGCGGCAGCCATTGCATGTGGATTTTTCTTATTTATGTTTGGTGGTGTAGCATCAGACTGCTGGATCGCAATATTGGCTGGGGGTGCTGCATTTTTAACATTTAGCTTTGTTCAGCGCTATATACAAATTAAATTTTTCTCAGAATTTGTAGCTTCAGCTGTGGTAATTAGTATTGCAGTGTTTTTCACTAAGATGGGCATTGCAACAAATCAAAACATTATTACTATTGCCAGCGTGATGCCTTTAGTACCTGGGATTTTAATATGTAACGCGATTCGTGATTTGATGGCAGGAGAGTTGCTAGCTGGTATGTCTCGTGGTGTAGAAGCCGCTTTAACTGCGTTTGCAATTGGTGCTGGTGTCGCAATTGTTTTATTACTATTCTAAGAAAGGCTGTTTATAAATGCTATTTTATTTATTTCATTTTACAATTAGTTTTATTTCTACAGTGCTTTTCTCAATTATTTTCAATGCACCTAAAAGATTACTCGTGGCATGTGGTTTCGTAGGCGCTGTTGCTTGGACGATTTATCAATACACCGTTGATTTAGATTTAGGTAAAGTAGGTGCTGCATTTTCTGGGAGCCTTATTTTAGGATTGCTAAGTCACGTTATGAGTAGACGATACAAACGTCCGGTCATTATTTTTATTGTTCCTGGAATTATTCCACTTGTCCCTGGTGGTGCTGCATATGAAGCAACCCGTTTCTTAGTATCAAATGATTACACACATGCTGTAAATACATTTTTAGAAGTGACACTTATTTCTGGCGCGATTGCCTTTGGTATTCTTGTTGCCGAAATTTTATATTATCTTTATACGCGAATCAAACAGTTTTTTGGGAAAATTAAAGGGAAATCTTATAAAAAATCTTATAATATGAACAATAGAGTTTAAGGGGTTGAATAACGATGAAAGCACAAATTATTGATAGATTAACAAGATATGTCAAAATAGATACACAATCAGATCCAAACTCACAAACTACACCTTCTACAGCTAAACAATGGGATTTATTAAATCTTTTACAAAGCGAGCTTGATGCTTTAGGTCTAGCAACTGAACTCGACGATAACGGTTATCTTTTCGCTACTATCGAGAGTAACATTGCGCATGATGTGCCTACAGTTGGCTTCTTGGCCCATGTAGATACATCTCCTGATTTTAATGCCAGTCATGTCAAACCTCAAATTATCTCATCATTTGATGGTCAACCGATTAAATTAGGCCAAACATCTCGAGTGCTTGATCCAGAGGTATTTCCTGAATTACAAGGCTTAGAAGGACACACATTGATGATTACTGATGGCACATCATTACTTGGGGCTGATGATAAAGCCGGTGTGGTTGAAATCATGGAAGCTGTAACATATTTAGTAGACCATCCTGAAATTAAGCATGGCCGTATTCGTATCGCTTTTACTCCTGATGAAGAAATTGGTAAAGGCCCTCACCATTTTGATGTTGCACGCTTTAATGCTGATTTTGCATATACAATGGATGGCAGTCAATATGGCGAGTTGCAATTTGAAAGTTTTAATGCAGCGGAAGCAACGATTACCTGCCATGGCGTAAATGTTCACCCTGGTTCTGCAAAAAATGTCATGGTTAATGCGATTTTACTCGGCCAACAATTTAATAGCTTATTGCCTCCTCAAGAGGTACCAGAACGCACAGAAAATTACGAAGGTTTTTACCATTTAATGCATTTTAACGGCAATGTAGAAAAAGCAACCCTTCAGTATATTATTCGTGATCATAATCGCAAAAACTTTGAATTACGTAAGAAGAAATTACTTGAAATTCGAGACAATATAAATGCGCATTATGAAGATTTCCCAGTCAAAGTAGATATCGAAGATCAGTATTACAATATGGCAGAAAAAATTAAACCTTTACCTCATGTGATTGATATTCCTAAAAAAGTGTTTAGTGATTTAGGAATAACGCCAAACACTGCTCCTATTCGTGGTGGTACAGACGGTTCACAATTATCATTTATGGGCCTTCCAACACCTAATATCTTCACTGGATGCGGTAATTTCCATGGTCCATTTGAGTTTGCATCTATAGACGTTATGGAAAAAGCAGTACAAGTGGTGTTAGGCATAGTCGAAGAAGTCACACATTATAACAAATAATACGTGCTAACAAAATTGCAATTATAAGAAAATCGAATCTGGGACATTAAGTTCTTAAGCAATGTAAAAAAGACAATTTCTATTAAAATTATTTGATAGAAATTGTCTTTTCTCTTATGTATTAGATAATATACAGCTTGTTATTATTTTAGGGTAATAAGATGTAGTCCCACGATGGTGTTTGAATTCATCGAATTCATTATCTGGGATTGTTTCAACAATTTCATTTACATATCGAGAAATATCATTTGTAGGAATAAGTATTGAAGTTTCCATTGGTAGTGTATAGTGTAAGTTGATTCATGTTATAAGCTTTATACATAAGGTACCTCGTTCATTTAGTTTAGCAAAGTTTATTAAATGACACGAAAGTGCCTTATTTTTAAAGCATTTAAAGGTAAAATTACATGTTATACGTAGTATTTATAGCGAGACTCCTGAGGGAACAGTGCCAGTCGAAGACAGGGGCCCCAACAGAGA
>NZ_KV809468.1:292783-315825 GCF_001812565.1 Staphylococcus sp. HMSC059F04
TCTTACTGCTGTTTTTCTGAGATTTATGTCCCAGCCTCTCTCAATTTTTATCTATTATGTTTAATTTAACTGAACTTTTAACAATTTTAATGCCTGTACGACGTAGTGACGTAGCTGAACACCCATTTTAAAATCTGTAACCGTTTCGGGCATATCTATAAATGTGTTAAACATGGCTGTCACATGATAGTTCGCAAATAAATCAAATTTATCGCTTGTTGCACAAATAGCTATCGCTGGTTTTTGATGCTTTTCTGCAAGTTCTGCAATACGAATCGTTGTAGTTTCCATTAGACGATCTTCTTCTTTCAAGCCTTCTCCAAAAATAATTAAGTCTGCTTGCTCAATTAACTGATCTAAATGTGTAATTTGATCAACAAGTTCGTGACTCGTTACAATTTCGGCATCATATAAACCTTTCAAGATACCAGCTATCCCTCCACCGGCACCACCACGTTCTATTGGGCCAATTGCTATTTTTAATTCATTTTTAATAAGTTCCCCTAAGTACCAAATCAAATTATCCACTTCAACTGCTGTTTCTCTAGAGATTCCTAGTGTTTGATATGATTGCATTATTTCACTATTCTTACCGTATAGTCTGCTTGAAAAATCAGACATAACTTGAATGTTCACTTCTGCAAGTTTATCATTAACAGCTGTCAAATCCATACGTCTAATATATTTAATTATTTGTGCAACTTTTGTTGCATCAAGCGGCTGTGCCTCATCATCATAAAACGTTGCCCCTAACGCTTGAAGCATGCCGATGCCACCATCAAAGCAATCGAGTCCTCCTAGTGAGATAACAAGATGTTTTGATCCATTATCTAGCGCAGTATTTATCATTTCACCGAGCCCATAACTTGTTCGTGCAGTAATTGGCTTTTTCCCTTTTACAAATAAGCTACCTTCTATAACTGTCGTTCCTTGCTCTGTTTGCCCATATACACTTTCAACCACATTCATATCCGCATCGTGTACATTAAGTCGATATTTAGTGCCTGATTGCCATAAAAAAACCGAGTCCATAAGTTCATGACGTCCATTAAATAATGGGACTTGTACAATATCTGCATCACTAATTTCACTGGCAACCGCTTCTTCTACATAACGGTTTGCCTGATAACTTGAAATGATATCTTTAAATTCATCCATAGCTACTAATACTCTCATCAACAATCACCTCATTAATTCTTTCAAAATCTGTATGTCAATCACTTTCGTTTCTCATCTAACATGATTAATATTTATTATCAACGTCCATTATACATAGCATACCATCTTTTTTCATATTATAAGAAAAAGAGCGGGTAAAAGTCGGTTATGACTTTATCTTCCCGCCCCGAAGTATCATTTTTATCGTTTAACTACATTTTAGATTGCTATAACTTCAAATTTATTATTCTTCTGCTTGAGCTAAAGAGGACACGTTAATATCTCGATGACTCGCATTCCACACCGCTTTGCCATCAACAAAATAAAACGCTTGTGGTGATTCGTGTTTCACTTGTGTTTTGTCAGCAATATAATCAGATAATTTTCTTTCTTCTTGCACAATTAAATAATAACCGTCCATATCTCTTTCATATAAAAACTTATTGAACTGATCATAAGCATTTGCAGATATTGGACATGTGTTACTGTGTTTCAATACAAATACGTATTTATTGTCTTCTAGTACCTGCTCAAACTGGTCAATCGAACTCAGCTTTATAGCCATTCTATTCACCTCTAAAATTTTATCATTTTGTGTAAGTTCATTGATTTCATTTTCATTAATTACTCGATTAAACTACTCAGTGGGTTCAATTATACACATTATATAAGATGTTGTTAACCAATATTTATTAATTTGCATATATTAATAATGTAATATAACAACTTAATGCTGTTTCTGCTTTAATCTTTGATAAAAGTCGTCATCAAGTTTACTTAGGTCTTTACCCTCTTTCGGCAGTTGCTCAACATTAATTTTTTTAATTTGATTACTTAACTTAATTGTAGTTACACGCGTTTCGTAGTAATTTTGTAAACTATAATACATTTCAATGGCATTTTTACGTGCACTATTGACATTTTTGTCAGTAATATTCGTTTGATTAATATCTAGAATTTGCTTTTTAATTAATGGAATAATATGACGATCTACCTCGTCTTCTGGGTGTGCTTTTTGACTATTATTCAAATATTTTTTGGCAGCATTCTTTAAGTCCTCGTTGTTATTTTCTAGTTTTAGCGTTAATTGCTTGGCATCTTCTTGATTTTGAGCATTTTTTATATCTTCTTCAACTTTAGAACGTTTCTTCTCAAATACTTTTGTATAGTCTAAAATCTCTTCATTGGCTTTTATAGATTTATTACACAATTCTATGAAATCCATTAATTCATTTATTTTAGCGCGCTTCTGTTTAACTGTCGCTAAGTAATCTTTCTTTAATGCTTTGGCTTCTTTCGTCTTTGCTGGGGTGGATTTCGCTAATTTTTCATATTTTTCAAATGTAGGCAAAAGATGTCGATGCATATCTTTTTGTAATATTTCAAAATCCTTTTTATTTTTATCGGTTGTATCAGTATTACTTAATTGTTCGATTTGTTTTAATTGGATGCTATCCATCACTTTTTCAACATCTTCTTGTTTAGCTTCTGCAGGTGCTAAGTCTTTTTCAAATTGCTTGGCTGCAGATTGTTTATCGTTGCTACATGAAACGAGCAATAAACAGCATAAGATAATAGAAATAACGGTAAATTTTCTCATATTTGCACTCCTATCAACAAACATTATACAGAAAGCTATTTATAAAGAAAATAAATTATGTTATATTATGGCAGAATTTGACTTTACAAGCCAGGGGAGCTCGCCATGTACGCACAAGTCCAACCATTCATACAAGATACTCAAATGTTAAACGATTTTGCTCATCGGTACAAACAAACGAAAGAAATATTATTTCAATTACTTGATTCACCCGTTCAATTCACACAGCATATTGGTGGCACACGCCATATGAAGTACCCTACTGAACCTATTTTAGATATTTTAGTAGGCGTTGAAAATTTACATCAAATTACTGCTTTAGATGAAAAAAGATTAAACTATGTTGGATTCTATCGTTTGCATCATGCTTATCATAAAAAAGTGATGATGGCTCAATTTAATAATTTGACTGAATTAAAACAAATCAGTCGTCTACATATTATTCAGATGTCTCACCCTATTTTTAAGCAATATCAAACAATTGACCATTTATTAGAGACAGATATTTCATTTGCAACACAATTTGCTAGCTATAAAGAACAGATTATCTCACAACAAACAAGCATTAGAAGTTATGAAGCGCAAAAAGAGGCATTTTTTATACATATAACTCAACATAGAAATTACAAGTTATAAGTGTAGGTAGATTTCTGTAATTATATGCTAAAAGTAGCGTCTATTTTTCAAGCAATTCAATTATAAAGTTGCTATAATAAACATTAGATTATAGAAGTAAGGAAAGGATGCACTTATTTTGAGTCAGGAAGACATCTTAACGGATTTACAGAAGCTCGTACCACGTGACATTATCAAAATAAACGAGCCACTTAAGCATTACACTTATACTAAAACGGGCGGTAATGCTGATTTTTATTTATCTCCAACTAAGAACGAAGAAGTTCAAGCCATAGTCCGCTATGCAAGACAGCATGATATTCCAGTTACATATTTAGGTAATGGTTCAAACATTATCATTCGTGAAGGAGGTATTCGTGGCATTGTCATTAGTTTGTTGTCATTAAACCATATTGCTGTTTCTGATGATGCCATTATTGCTGGTAGTGGTGCAGCGATTATTGATGTATCTAAAGCTGCAAGAGATCATGCTCTAACTGGTCTAGAATTTGCTTGCGGTATTCCTGGTTCCATTGGCGGCGCTGTCTATATGAACGCTGGTGCTTATGGTGGGGAAGTTAAAGATTGCATCGATTACGCTCTATGTGTAAATGAGCAGGGTGATTTACTTAAATTTACCAACCAAGAATTAGAACTTGATTATCGAAACAGTATTGTGCAACAACAACATTTAGTTGTACTAGAAGCTGCTTTTACTTTAGCGCCAGGACAATTAGATGATATACAAGCTAAAATGGACGATTTAACTGAACGTCGTGAAAGTAAACAGCCATTAGAATATCCTTCTTGCGGCAGTGTTTTCCAACGTCCACCTGGACATTTTGCTGGTAAGTTGATCCAAGATTCTAATCTTCAAGGTCATAGAATTGGTGGTGTTGAAGTGTCTAAAAAACACGCTGGCTTTATGGTTAACGTAGATAATGGCACTGCCACAGATTATGAAAATTTAATTCATCATGTTCAACAAGTGGTCAAAGAAAAATTTGATGTAGAGTTGCACCGTGAAGTACGTATTATTGGTGATCCTCCTGACAAACATTAAAATGTCGAGGTGACCTTATTATGCCAATTGTATACGGTTCAATTGTAGATCATGAAACAAGATGCATTCACTATCATACACAATTAGACATTATTGCAATTAAATTCAAATGCTGCCAAAAATATTACCCGTGCTATCAATGCCACAATGAGCATGAGCTTCATGAAATTGAACGCTGGCCTGAACACGAATTTGATATTAAGGCAGTAATGTGTGGCGTGTGTCGACATGAAATGACAATTAATAAATATATGTTGATTGAAAACTGTCCACAATGTAGCGCCCACTTTAATAATCGTTGTAAATTTCATTATCATTTGTATTTCGTAATATAAGGCTTTATATCCCTCTGTTGCTTAACAAATTGAATATTAAAATGTATCACTCAGATAAGAATCTGGGACATCATTAAGTTTTAAGCTATGAACTAAATATTTGCCATAGTTGACTGGATTGAAAATACGCTGATACCAAGTATATTTCAATCCTAGTCAACCTTGCGGGGCGGGACTATGAATTCATTATAAATGTTGTCCTGCTCCCCATTTATCACTTAATCAAATTAACAAAGTACTTTCATACAAATCAATCGCATCATTTTATAAATACTCAATGTAAGCGAGAATGAAAATTTAAAATCACATAACAAGACAATCTTAATTTTACAAAAAATGATGGCATCAATAACAAAAAACGGCAATCTCTATTTTATTTCAATAGAAATTGTCGTTTTTGTTTAAATTGGAATTGATTTAAATTCCAGATATTATTGGTTATACATTAGCTAAACAAGATGTCTTGAAATTTAGGATACCTTTATAGTCATTTTTATTTTTCTACTTGATCTAATATATGGTTTAAGGCCTCGATTTGTTTAATTGTTGTTGTTGTACCACCAGCACTAAAGTACCATAATTTAGGATCAACTTCATATACATGACCTGATTTGATAGCTTTAACATGTTTGATAACATCATTTTTTAGTACCTGTTTGGCTGATGATTTACCGCTAACAACTGAACCTCTATCCATAGCTAAAATAATATCAGGATCTTTTGAAGTTATATATTCATTATTAATATTTTGACCATGTGGACTTGCTTTAACATGTTGATCTGCCGGTTTAAATCCTAATGTGTTAAATAGTAAATCACCAAAGCGTCCACCTGGACCAAATGTTGATAATTCACCTTCATTTACTAATAGATACATCAATGATTTATCTGTTTTTGCTGTACGTTTTTTCGTATCTGCAATTTTTTTATCTAATTCGTCATTTAATGCTTTGGCTTTATCTTCTTTACCGTAAATTTTACCTAAATCTGTAGTTACTTTTTTCATATCTTGTAAATAATTTTTTTCACTAGAACCTACATAAACAATTTTGGCATTCGGCGCTGCTTTTTTAAATTCATCTAAGTTTTTTTGACTTGCCGTACGTCCAGAAATATAAATGACATCTGGTTTTGCTTGTGCGACTCTATCAAAATTAACTTCTTTCATTTTACCAGTGTTGATGTATTTATCATCTTTAAATTCTGATAAAAATTGTGGTACTGATGACACACCTTCACCTTTAGGTAACGCTTTAATCGTATCTTGCACACCAAATGCTTTCATCAAATCCACTGCAGCATAATCAAATACAACTGCACGTTTTGGATTTTTAGGCACTTCTACTGTGTCTTTAATTGTTTTAGCATCACTACCATCTTGTTTCTCTCCGCGTGCTTTATAATTGTTAACTATTTTAACAGTGTCTTTTGTATTTGATGACTTAGCATCTGAGCTTTTATTTCCACTATCTTTACCACATGCCGCTAATATTAAGACAATACTCAAAATTAAAAATAAGATGCTTTTTCTCATAGCTGTATTTCTCCTTTTAATACAATAAATTTCACGTCTTGTTTGCTTTCTGTCGTCGTTAGTTCTATTAGATTAAGTCATAGGTACCCCTCCCACTATAAATTTTATGATTACTATATTTTAGAAAGTAAGTCATCATTATTAAAATAAAGACAAATTTTTTGTCCTCTAATTTCTTCAATCGCAACTGACATATCATATAATCGATTCAATATATGGCTGTCGATAACTTGATCTTTAACGCCCTCTTTTATTACATAACCATCTTTCAATGCAATAATATAATCTGAATAACATGATGCAAAATTAATGTCATGTAAGACGATGACGATTGTTTTATTAAAATCACGGCATAGGCGCTTTAACGTTTGCATAATTTGTACTGAATGTTTCATATCTAAGTTATTAAGTGGTTCATCTAATAAAATATAATCCGTGTCTTGAGCAATTGTCATTGCGATATAGGCACGTTGTCGTTGCCCACCTGACAATGCTTTTATATTACGGTCTCGAATGTGTTGTAAATTTAATAATTTAATGGCTGATTCCACATGCTCCATATCGTCTTTATTTAAGCGCCCTTTACAATACGGAAAACGTCCAAACTGAACTAACTGCTCAACTGTAATATTCATATCCGTATGGTTTGATTGCTTTAATATGCTTAACTTTTTTGCTAAGTCGTTATGATTAAAGTCTTTAATTGCATGACCTTCTATGACAATTTCACCTTGATCATGCTTAACAATTCGACTTATCGCTGATAATAATGTACTTTTCCCAGCGCCATTGGGACCGATTAATGAAGTTAATTTTCCACGTTGAATTGTCACTGTAATATCATGTAAAATCTCTTTCCCTTGTATAGATTGCGTTACGTTTCTCACTTCAATCATGACGACTGTCTCCTTTTCATTAAAAGATAAATAAAGTAACTACCACCAACTAAATCAATAATAATGCTGACTTCTGACGTAGCATCAAATAAGTTTTCAACGATCCATTCTGCAACGAATAAGCCAATCCAACTTAAACATATTGTTACTGGAATCAATATTTTATGTTTGTAAGTACGCATATATTCATGTGCAAGGTTTACTGTTAATAGACCTAAAAAAGTGATTGGTCCAACTAATGCAGTTGAAATAGATACCAACATACATACCAAAATGAGTACACCACGGATCACACGTTCATAATTAATACCTAGGTTAATTGCTTGTGCTCTACCTAGAAGTAGTACATCTAAGTATGCTGCACTTCTATACGCAACTACTACAAGCACAATAAGAAAGACGCCTGATAGCCAAACTAATGTCGTATTAGAACCATTAAAATTAGCGAACATCGCACTTTGAACAGCTAAAAATGCATCAGGATCCATGATTAGTTGAATAAAATTCGTAATACTACGGAAAAAGGTTCCTAAAACAAAGCCAACCAACAGAATGAAATAAACTGAAAAGTGACCTAACTTGAAAATACCTTCAAATAATATTAATGAAAACACAACCATTGTCATGAGTGTGATCGCAAAGTTAATATAGATGTTTGTTTGAATCTCAGATTGTATACCAAATAAAAATACTGGTAAAACTTTGACAAATAGATATACAGAATCTAAACCCATGATAGAAGGTGTTAATAAACGATTTCGCGTAATTGCTTGAAATAATACCACTGCTGTACCAATTGAACCACCAACCAATAAAATTAAAAGCGCTTTACGTAAACGACTTTGAAGTTGATAATCAAAAATATCAGGGTCTAAACCAACAAACAAATAAAATATTGCAGCAATTATCGTAATTCCAATCAGTAGGATTAATTTTTTATTCAAGCTCATTAGCATAATTTTTCCTACCTTTCATTAATAGGATTAAAAAGATAATGGTTCCAAAGACACCTATTGTTAACCCAATATTGATTTCATATGGAAAAACGATTAAACGACCAATAATATCAGAAATAAGCACAAAACAAGCGCCTAATAACATCGTATGTGGCAAAGTATTCTTTAAATGATCTCCTCTATAAATAGAGATAATATTAGGAACGATTAAGCCTAAAAATGGTAACGTACCGACAGTTACAACAACTAAGGCAGTCATCGTTGCAGTAATAAAAAGCGCGATATTAACCATTAATTCATAATTCACTCCCAAATTATGACTAAATTCTTTACCCATACCGACAATTGTAAAATACTGTGCAAACGCATAAGTCACTATTAAAAGTGGAATACTTAAATATAACACTTCATAACGTCCACTTGTAATAATGGCAAAATTACCATTTAGCCAATTACCTATACTTTGTACCGCATTGGTCCTTAACGCAATAAACGTTGTAAAACTAGACACAATACCACCTAACATAATGCCAAGCAACGGTATAAAAATAACTTCTTTCACCTGTATAAGGGATACTAATTTTACAAACAAAGCAGTACCAATTAAGCTGCAACCTACTGCAAACAATAGTTTTAACATAATTGGACTTTCAGGAAAGACAGTAAGTGAGATTAAAATACCTAATTTTGCCCATTCCATAGTTCCGGCCGTCGTTGGACTCACAAATTTATTTTGCATCATATGTTGCATCATTAAACCTGCTAGTGCTATAGAACTACCAGAGATTAAAATACTCACGGTTCGTGGTATACGACTTGAAATCAAAATATTTATCTGTTCTGAAGACAGATGAAAAATATCCGTTAAAGCAAGTTTACTCACACCGACAAATAATGACACGATAGTTAAGATGATGACAAGGGTCACTAACACATAGCTTTTCAATAAAAATTTCATTTTCATTAACCCCAACGTATATATTGAATGCGATAATGATAATCATTATCATTTATTATATTATCGCCCACCACCTTATTTGGCAATACTTATTTTAGAATATTCTGAAATTTATACTTATATTTATAGAAAATCTGTTGTATTTAATTAAAAACAGTGGACGTAAATGCCTTCAACCAATTGTCTGCCACTTCATTATTTTTCTTAAATTAAGACCTATTATGACTAAGTCAAGTCCTCCTGCCCCTTGTTTATTCATCAAACTGACACTCGAGCAAAAGTCAAAATATCACTCATCAACTCAGATTGAGTAAATTCAGAATGAATGTAGATATATAAGCATTTTAGGACGCTATGATACAACGTCTGGACAAATTGTTACGACTCATGTGACAAAGCACATGATATTCAAGATTAGCTGAAGGTATAGACTCGTAAGAAAGCAAACCAATATTACAAATTATTGTAAATAGAACAGCCAGTAAATGAATTTATAAGAAAACTCATTTACTGGCTAATTTTTCTAAGATTGATATCCCCGCTTCAACCATTATGGATAATTATTTTTGTGCTTTATCTAATACTTTATTTAGCTCATCAATTTGTTTAATTGTTGTAGAAGTTGAACCAGAACTGAAGTACCATAATTTTGGATCTAATTCAAAGACATTGTCTTCTTTGACTGCTTTAACATCTTTAATGACATCATTACCTAACACTTGTTTAGCAGTTGATTTACCACCAACAACAGAACCTCTATCCATCGCTAAAATAATTTCAGGATCTTTCTTAGTTATATATTCATTATTTACATTTTGACCATGTGGGCTTGGTTTAACATCTTTATCTGCTGGTTTAAATCCTAATGTGTCAAAGACTAAGCCACCAAAACGTCCACCAGGACCGAATGTTGATAACTCTCCCTCATTTACTAATAAATACATTGTTGATTTATTTACTTTTTTTGCTTTAGTTTTGACGTCAGCAATCTTATCGTCTAATTTCTTGTTTAAATCTTTTGCTTTGTCTTCTTTATTGTAGATTTTACCTAAATTTGTTGTTACTTTTTTCATGTCATTCACATAATTTTTCTCACTAGCACCAACATAAACAACTTTTGCTTTTGGTGCTGCCTTTTTAAATTCATCTAAATTCTTTTGGCTTGCTGTTCTTCCTGAAATATAAATGACATCTGGTTTAGCCGCAGCAATTTTATCAAAATTAACTTCTTTTAAGTTACCTGTATTCTCGTATTTATCTGATTTAAATTCATCTAAAAATTTTGGTAATGAAGCATTATTTTCACCTTTCGGCAAACCTTTAATTTGATCTTCTACACCAAATTCTTTTAATGTATCGAGCGCACCGTAATCTAAAACAATAGCTTTTTTAGGATTTTTAGGAACTTTTACTGTGTTTTTTACTTTTTTAGCGTCACTACCATCTCTTTTATCGCCTTGTGCTTCAAAATTATTATTAATTTTCACTGTGCCTTTTGATTCGCCACTCTTTGTTTCTGAATCTTTAGATTGATTACCACATGCAGCTAGCACTAAGACTAAACTTAAGATTAAAAATAAAACTGTTTTTTTCATTATATATAACTCCTAACGTTTTAATATTTATTGTTGAATTATAAAGCTATTTTTAATGATTAAAGCTTAATACTTCAATGGTATCCCCTCCTTATTTTGCTCTAGTATTGATAATTAAGTGACATCTTCTACTAATTGTTCATCAAAATAAAGACAAATTCGTTGTCCTTTAATACTTTCAATCGCAACATTCATATCATAAAGTTCTTGTAATACCTCTTTTTGAATTACGGCATCCTTTTCATCAGCTTTAACTAATTCACCATCTTTTAAGGCAATAATGTCATCAGAATAGCAAGAGGCAAAGTTAATATCATGTAGGACAATAACAATCGTCTTATTCAATTCACGACATAACCGTCGCAGTGTTTGCATTATTTGTACTGAGTGTTTCATATCCAAATTATTTAAAGGTTCATCTAATAATATGTAGTCAGTATTTTGAGCAATGGTCATTGCAATATATGCACGTTGTCGTTGTCCACCAGATAATGTTTTTAAATCTCGCTGACGTATATCTTCTAAATGTAATAAATTTATTGCATAATCGACTTGTTCATAGTCAGCTTCTTTCATTCGACCTTTTGAATATGGAAATCGTCCAAAATTGACAAGTTGTTCTACAGTGATGTTCATGTCAGTATGGTTTGTTTGCTTTAATATACTTAATTTCTGTGCTAAAAGATTTTTTCTATATGCAGCAATATCAATATCCTCTAATTCTATTGCACCGCTATCGTGTTCGATAATTCGACTAATCGCTGATAACAAGGTGCTTTTTCCAGCACCATTAGGTCCGATAAGTGATGTTAGACGGCCCTTTTGAATATCAACTGATATATCTTTTAATATTGCTTTACCTTGAATCGATTGCGTCATATTTTTTATCCGGATCAATTTGTATTTCTCCTTTTTATTAATAAGTAGATAAAATAACTACCTCCAATGAGATCGATGATAAGACTGACTTCAGTAGTCGCTTCAAATAAGTTTTCAACTATCCATTGTGCAACAAACAAGCTTATCCACCCCATCAATATGGTAGCTGGTAAAATATATTTATGTTGAAAAGTTTTCATAAATTCATGTGCCAAATTTACCGTTAGTAATCCTAGAAAAGTAATAGGACCAACAAGAGCCGTAGATATAGAAACTAATAAAGCCACTAGAATAAGCAACAATCGTGTTACCCTTGAATAATTTACACCTAAGTTCATTGCTTGTGCCCTGCCAAGCAGTAAGACATCTAAATAAGGTAAAATAACAATGATAACAATGACAAGCGTGCACAATAAAATAGCTGAGCCAATGACTAAATTAGAATTAGATGCATCAAAATTTGCAAACATCGCACTTTGTACTGCTAAAAATGAATCAGGATCCATAATTAACTGAATAAAGCTTGTAATACTTCTAAAAAATGTCCCTAAAATAACGCCAACTAGCAGAATAAAATAAACTGAGAAATTGCCCACTTTAAACATAAACTGAAACAAGATTAAGGCAAATAACACCATTCCCACGAGAGTGAGTGCAAAGTTTAAATAAATATTCGTCACAAATTGTGATTGTGCACCTAATAAAAAGATTGGTATAACTTTGGCAAATAAGTAGACACTATCCAGTCCCATAATTGAAGGTGTCAACAAGCGATTTCTCGTAATTGCTTGAAAGACAACTACTGACGTACCAATCGCACCACCTACCAAAATAATTAAAATAAATTTACGAAAACGACTTTGAAACTGATAGTCAAAAATCTCATAATCTAGACCAACAAATAAATAGAATAAAGCCGCAATTACTGTGACACCAATAAGTGCGCACAGCTTTTTATTCAAAGTCATTTGCATAATTTTTCCTACCTTTCATTAATAAGACAAGGAAAATCACTGTGCCAAAGACGCCAATCGTTAAGCCAATATTTATTTCAAATGGATAAACAATCAGTCGTCCTATGATATCTGAAAACAACACAAAACATGCGCCTAACATCATTGTATGTGGGAGCGCGTTTTTCAAATGATCCCCGCGATATATTGAAATGATATTGGGAACAATAAGTCCAAGAAAAGGTAGTGTTCCCACTGTAACAACTACAAGTGCTGTAATACTAGCCGTAATAAATAATGCAATTCGAACAATCTGTTCATAATTCACACCTAAATTGTGGCTAAAGTCCTTACCCATACCAGCAATGGTAAAATGATTGGCAAAGATATATGTAATGATTAATAGTGGAATGCTTAAATATAAAATTTCATAGCGCCCACTCGTGATAATGGCAAAATTCCCATTAAGCCAGTTACCAATGCTCTGTACTGCGTTTGTTCTTAAAGCAATAAATGTCGTAAAACTAGACACTATGCCACCCAACATAATACCAAGTAAAGGTACAAATATAACTTCCTTCACTCTTATCATCTCGATTAATTTTACAAATAAAAAAGTTCCAAAAAGGCTACATAAAACGGCAAAAGCAAGTTTCAGTAAGATATGTCCTTGAGGAAAGCAAACGAGAGAGATAAGTATACCTAGCTTTGCCCACTCCATCGTACCTGCAGTTGTGGGACTAACAAATTTATTTTGCATCATTTGCTGCATAATTAAGCCAGCTAATGCTAATGTACTACCAGAAATCAGTATACTTACTGTCCGAGGTATACGGCTCGAAAGCAGTATGTTTAACTGTTCTTTTGTTAAATGAAAGATATCAGTAATTGATAATTGGCTAACGCCAACAAACAATGAAATGATTGACATTATCACTAAACAAATAAGCAGTGTATAGCCTTTTAATAGCAATTTCATTTCCTACATGCTCCTTCAATAATCTACAAATGCTCGCGAAGATAAATCCTTCGACAATGATAATCATTATCATTTATTACTATCTTATCGTTTATAAATATGTTTTTCAATATGTTTTTTTATTTTTGATATTAATCAAAACTACAGATAAATTGGTTAAATCTATTAGTTATTTTGTTATAACAATTATGATATTTAAATAGCTGAGTAAATTATGATTAATGATTGGCAGCCATATTAGCGGATTGTTTTGATTAGACGTTAATATGCAACTGACAAATTGTCATGGTATTGAAGCTTCACATAAAAAAACAAACCCAACGATTAGTCAGGTTTGTTCATTAGCATATCTTATTTGCTATTATCTTTTAATTTTCAAAAATGAAATCTTCGTCACGTAATGCTTCAACATTTAATGCTAATGTGTAGCCATCACCTTTAACTGAGAAGAAGTCATGATTTTTAGTCGTTGTGTCTAAGGCATTTTCAATAATTGGATTAAAATCTTTTTCCTCAAAGTAAGGATCAAATCCCAAGTTTGATAATGCTTTATTACCATTGTATTTCACGTAGTTCAATACATCTTCAGTTAAACCAATGTCATCGTAAAGCATATGTGTATAAGAGACTTCATTACTATATAAATCTTCTAACAGTACATACATTTCTTTATCCGCTTGTTGTTTTTCATTTTCAGATAATTCATTGCGTAAACTTTGTGCATCAATACCAGTAAAGACACCATGAATTGATTCATCTAGAAGAATTTTACGGATAATTTCGCCCGACGTTGTCATTTTACCTTGTCCAGCAAGATAAAGTGGGTAGTAAAAACCAGAATAAAATAAGAATGTCTCTAAAAATACGCTTGATACCCGAGCAATATATTGATCATAAATTGAAGCTTCTTTACCCCAAAGCTTATGATAGTTTTCGATAATTTTATCTGCTTTATATTTTAGGTGTGGTTCTTCAATTACCCATGTATCTAATAAATAGTTTGTTTCACTAGATGGCAAAAGCGTCGTAAAAATATGAGAGTAGCTTTTAGCATGAATTTGTTCCATCATGGCCATAAATGAATAAACTGCTTTTTTACGTAAATCAGTTGTATGTAGCATAATCAATGGCATACCATCATCTGCTTGATGTGTGTCTAGTCCAGTCAATCCAGCTAGTGCTCTCTTAAATGTATTTCTCTCATCATCCGTTAACGTCTTCCAACTTGCGATATCTTTTGACACTTTAAACTCTGTTTCCACCCACATTTGTGAGATGTTTTGACGCCAAAACATATTTGTCATATCTTCTTGTGTATTCCAATTGACTGCCTTCATATAATGATAATTCCTCCTATCGTTTGTTTATAAGTCATTCATATTAACAATTGGCGTATATGTGCACAAAAAGCAAAAGCATTTCTGCAAAGCGTTTGCGAATTGATGACATACCTAACCTATCTTGTTTACTGTATTACTTTATATGGGGTCCAGCTTGCTTTACTCGTTAAAATGCAGATTGCATTTCTCATTGCTAAGACCCCGGTTTTCTCTTTAAACAGAGTCACGTGTATTGTTTAAATTGCACAGCTTGTACATTCTTCTACACTTAATAGTTTGTTACGTGTGTAATATAACGATTTAAGTCCTTTATAATGGGCATACACATATAGACGTGATAATTCACGTGTAGAAATCTCTGAATTTACATATAAAATTGTTGAGATTCCTTGGTCAATATGCGTTTGAATTGTTGCAATTAAATCGATTAACTTCATTTGATCAGTATTAAATGCTGATTTATAGTACCACATTGTTTCAGGTGATAAGAAAGGCATAGGATAAAATGTTTCAGCATTTCCATATGTACGGCGTTCTATTTGATCAACGATAGGCATAACAGAGCTTGTTGCATTCTGTACATATGAAATACTTTGTGTCGGTGCGATAGCTAAGCGATAAGCATGATATAAACCATGTGCTTCAACTTGTTGCTGTAAAGCTTTCCAATCTTCAGCAGTAGGAATTTCTATTCCTTCGAATAACTGTTGAACTTTAGCGAAACGTGGTGTGATATCTTGTGCCGTGTAAAAACTAAAGTATTTTCCATTTGCATAATCTGATTGTTCAAAATCTTGATATACTTGGCCACGTTCCTTAGCAATTTGCATTGAGCGCTCAAGTGAATAATAGTTCATCATCATAAAGAAGACATTCGCAAAATCTTTTGCCTCTTCAGACTCATAACCAATTTTATTTTTTGCAAAATAACCGTGTAGGTTCATTACACCGAGACCTACTGAATGTAACTCACTATTAGCTTTGCGCACACCTGGTGCATTTTGAATATTCGCTTCATCACTTACAACAGTTAACGCATCCATACCTGTAAATACAGAATCTCTAAACTTACCTGTCTCCATCACATTAACAATATTTAAAGAGCCTAAATTACATGAGATATCACGTTTAATTTCATCATCAATACCATAGTCGTTAATAATTGATGTCTCTTGTAATTGGAAAATTTCTGTACACAGATTGCTCATTTTAATTTGACCAATATTAGAATTAGCGTGTACTTTGTTCGCATTATCTTTAAACATTAAATATGGATAACCTGATTGTAATTGTGTTTGTGCAATTGTATTCAACATTTCACGTGCATCTTTTTTCTTCTTGATTATATTAGGATTGGCAACCATATCATCGTAATACTGCTCTAAATCGATATCATCAAGTGTTACACCATACTCTTGTTTAACTGTGTGTGGCGCAAACATATAAAAATCTTTTCCTTCTTTAGCTAAATCAAAGAATTTTGATGGCACAATTAAGCCTGTTGAAATCGTTGATAGACGTAAATCCTCGTCAGCATTAACCTTTTTAGTATCTAAAAATTCTTCAACATCATAGTGGAATATATTTAAATATACAGCACCTGCACCTGGACGTTGTCCTAGTTGGTCTGCATAACTAAATCCACCTTCTAGTGATTTTGCGACTGGTAATACCCCTTTAGCCACACCTTTAATTCCTTTAATTGCTTCACCACGAGCACGTAATTTAGATAAATTAATGGCTACACCGCCACCGATTTTACTTAATTGTTTTGCTGTTGAATCAATAAAGTTAATAGAATTTAAACTATCATCTACTTCTAATAAAAAGCATGAGACTAATTCACCACGTCGAGCGCGACCTGCGTTTAAAAATGTCGGCGTCGCTGGTTGATAACGTTGTTCTACCATGGCTGAGATAAATTGTTTTGCTTGTGCTTTATTACCATTAGCTAAATACAGTGCTACGATTGTCACGTGCTGATTATAATCTTCCAAATATTGTGATTTATCATTCGTTTTTAACGCGTAATCTTTATAAAACTTACTTGCTGACATATAACTTGCAAAGTTAAATTCAATTGACTTGGCAAAATCAGTTATCTCACGTAAGTCTATCTCACTATATTTATCGAACACATTAAAATAAAAATCATGGTCTACTAAATAATGTAAGCGCTCAATTTCGTCATCAAAGTAAATTGTTTTATCGTGAATCTCTTCAAGATAAACCTTTAATGCTTCTTGATCTTTCTCTAAATTAAAGAAACCACTCTCTTTACGTTTGGTTACTTCATTATTTAGTTCAATATGATTGTATTTTTTCTCGTTCATAATTTTCATTAAATTGACCCACCTTGTCCTTAAATTCTTTCACGTCACTGTTTGATCCTTGAACCTCAAATTTCATTAGTAATGGCACGTTATATTGTTCAGAAATCGTCTGTCCAGCCTTCGCAAAGTTTTGTCCCCAGTTGCGATTGCCGCTTGCAGCAACTGCTTGCAAGTGCTGATGATTGACTTGTAGAAATTGCTGTACTTCTTGTGGCACTTCACCAAAGCCAATTGTCCCTGTTACTAAAATATAAGGCTCATTTACTTCTTCTTGACAATTATCTTCTGTTATTTCCATAACATCTGATAATTCGGTTCTTTTAATAAATCGTTGAACATTTCCTGAAAATGAAAAATAAATAACTTTCATTTAATCGCCTTCTTTCATCAATCTTGTATTAAAAAATAAAGATTTCTTGCTAGAAACCGAATTGCACTAGTATTGCATGGATATGTGTCGTGTTGTTTATAACATGTTCATTTGTTACTGCGTACTATGTTGTTTAGTATAAATTCATGTTATGTTCTAAAATACGTCATAACAAATTAAACGCTATCGCTCATTTTTTCTGTGCTGATGAAACATCATTAGACTATCATTTATGTCAGTCATCCATTTTATAGTTGTTCAATGCCTCATATAAACACTACATCTTGTGTATAAAGCAAAAACGAACTATATGTATAATAGTAAAATTTCTCTAATGCATAACGAATATGGTGAGAAATTAGCCTTATTTAGTGTTATTTTGCTTAAATATTGACTTTTTTATTGCATTCTATTTTAGAAGTAAACACTATATATTGTGTTGGTTTTCAAAATCCAACACAACATTCTGTGTTTCATTATACATAATATCCTTAATTATTAAAAGTTTGAGATTGCTACTTAACGTTCGGAATTTCGAATAAACGTGCGTCACTGTAAGTTTAAAATAGCTCAAAAAAATATTTTACATTTTTGTGAGCATTAATGCTTGCATTTATAAAATTTTTCTCAAATAGCTTTATCGTCCGGGTTGACGTCATTTTTGAAGCTATTAATTCAAACATAAAAATATGGCATACAATCTTAATTTAAAATTCTATACAAATATTCCGGATATTTAATTTGTTTCCAAATAGAACATATGTTCGTTTTTTAATTATAAACGATTGCATTATATATTTCAAGTTCCAATGCATAGATTGCTTTTTTATGCTATCATATATAAGTTAAAATTTATTATTGGGGCGATTAACAGTGAATCCAAAAGTGAAAGGTATTATTGCTATCCTCATTTCTGCTATTGGCTTTAGTTTTATGTCAGTTTTTTTTAGACTTGCCGGTGATTTACCTGTCTTTCAAAAGTCGTTAGCACGAAATTTTGTTGCTATGTTTATACCCTTATTTTTTATTTATAAATATAAACAGCCAATGTTCGGTAAACTTCGTAATCAACCATTATTGATTGGACGGTCTACCCTTGGGTTGATTGGCGTATTACTCAACATCTTTGCCATAGATCATATGGTGTTAAGTGATGCCGATACACTAATGAAACTTAATCCATTTTGGACTATCCTATTAAGTTTACTATTCTTACATGAAAAAGTGCGAAAATATCAAATATCTGCGATGATTATTGCCATTATGGGTATGTTGCTTATAGTTAAGCCCGAATTTTCTTCTGCAATGCTTCCATCATTAGCAGGATTATTTTCAGGAATATTTGCTGCATCAGCTTATACATGTGTGCGCGCACTGAGCAGACGTGAACAACCTTACACGATTGTTTTTTACTTCTCATTATTTTCCGTGATTGTGTTGATCCCGTTTTCCATCGCAACATTTGAGCCAATGACAACAACCCAAATACTATATCTTTTAGGTGCAGGGCTTGCAGCAGCTGTAGGTCAAATAGGTATCACATTAGCTTATAGTTTTGCTGCGGCGAAAGATATTTCAATATTCACGTATGCTTCTATCATTTTTACTGCACTATTTGGTTTTATTTTATTTGGCGAAACACCAGATATGTATGCTATAGTCGGCTATATTATTATCATTAGTGCAAGTTACTATATGTTTGACCAAGCACGACGTGAATCAAATGCACAACAATCACATTAAAGGAGCGGTAATATGACTCAAGGACGTCAAGAAGAGGAAATGAAAGACATTACATTATTAGGTAACCAAAATAACCATTATCAATTTGATTACCGTCCAGATGTATTAGAAACATTTGTTAACAAACATCAAGGAAGAGACTATTTCGTTAAATTTAACTGTCCAGAATTTACGTCACTCTGCCCTATCACAGGTCAACCCGACTTTGCTACAATCTATATCTCATATATCCCGAATGTTAAAATGGTTGAGTCAAAGTCACTAAAACTATATTTGTTTAGCTTTAGAAATCACGGTGATTTTCATGAAGATTGTATGAATATTATTATGAACGATCTTATTGAGTTAATGGACCCTCACTATATTGAAGTATGGGGTAAATTCACGCCTCGAGGTGGTATATCTATAGATCCATATACAAATTATGGTCGTCCAGATACTAAATATGCACGCATGGCCGAACATCGTCTGATGAATCATGATATGTATCCAGAAAAAATTGACAACCGCTAGTTTGATTATTTAAAGTTATCCATCACCACTAATTGTGACAACTTAGTGGTGATCTTTTTTTATTTACAAAATATTTTACAAAATGTTCTTGCATATTTATTAATAAAAGCGTATTTTATTAATATCATTGAAATTCAGTAAGCATTGCGTATGTTGATTGAATTCTATTTTACTGAATATTCTTAATATTTAATCATTTCAAAATAATATTGCTAATAAATTGTCAGAATAGTAAAATTTATTTACTGAGTTTCAAATTGAAAGTACAGAAAGGTTTCTTTGGACACCCTAAAGGCTTGGGCGTATTGTTCTTCGTAGAGTTTTGGGAACGTTTTAGTTACTACGGCATGCGTGCAATGCTTATTTTTTATATGTACTATGCTATCAATCAAGGCGGATTAGGTATTGATAAAGCAACTGCCATGTCTATTATGTCCGTATATGGTGCATTAATTTACATGTCATCTATTCCAGGTGCCTGGATTGCTGACCGTATCACTGGAACACGTGGTGCGACATTGATTGGCGCCGTCTTAATTATTATAGGTCACGTATGTTTGAGTTTACCTTTCCAAATGTTTGGATTATTTGCATCAATGTTCTTTATTATTGTTGGTTCTGGCTTAATGAAACCAAATATTTCAAATATTGTTGGTCGTCTATACCCAGAAAATGATGTTCGAATTGACGCTGGGTTTGTTATTTTCTACATGTCAGTTAACTTAGGCGCACTCATCTCACCTATTATTTTACAAAATTTCTTAGATGTGAATAACTTCCACGGTGGTTTCTTAATTGCAGCTATTGGTATGGCTTTGGGATTAGTTTGGTATATTTTATTTAACCGTAAAACATTAGGCCAAGTCGGCATGCAACCGACTAACCCGCTTACTGCTGAAGAAAAGAAAAAATACACATTTATTATCGTTGCTATAGTTGCTGTGATTACAGCTGTATTAATTGTCACTTACTTGACAAATACATTGTCATTTAACTTAGTAAGTAATACCGTACTCGTACTTGGTATTGTTTTACCAATTATCTATTTTGCAACTATGATATACAGTAAAGATGTCGATGATACTGAACGTTCACGTGTGAAAGCCTTTATTCCTTTATTTATTCTAGGTATGATTTTCTGGTCTATTCAAGAACAGGGTTCTAATGTCTTGAATATTTACGGACTAGAAAAATCAGATATGCATTTAAATATATTCGGTTGGACAACTCGTTTTGGAGAAGCTTGGTTCCAATCTATTAACCCTTTGTTTATCCTATTATTTGCACCACTTATTTCATTAATGTGGATGAAAATGGGTAAAAAGCAACCTTCATTGCCAGTTAAATTCGCTCTTGGTACATTTTTAGCTGGACTATCATATTTAATTATGGGCTTAATTGGCGTTTCTTATGGATCAACAACATTTAGTGTCAACTGGGTTATTTTATCTTATGTCATTTGTGTAGTTGGGGAACTTTGTTTATCACCTACTGGTAACAGTGCTGCTGTTAAACTCGCACCAAAATCATTCAATGCACAAATGATGAGCGTGTGGTTGCTTACTAATGCATCAGCGCAAGCAATTAACGGTACAGTCGTGAAGTATATTGATGACTTAGGTCAAACTACATACTTTATCCTTCTCGGTAGTATTGCTGTTGTCGTAACGCTTATTGTTCTTGCCTTCACACCAATCATTAAGAAAGCCATGAAAGGTATTCATTAATCACATTCTTATAACAAGTAAAAACATACTAAGATTAGCTATGAAGAAATCTATGACGATAGATTTTTTCATAGCTATTTTTTTATAGTTATAGAGCCTGGGATATAATTATGTTTTAAACTATGAATTAAATATTTACAGTAGTTGACTGGATTGAAAATACGCTTATACCAAGCTTTTTTCAATCTTAGTCAACCTTGTCGGGGCGGGACTACGAATTTATAATGAATTCTGTCCCGCTCTCACATTTTTTGTATTACCATACACTAAATCTTAAAATTAAGGGTAAGTATGTAAAGTGATACCTTTTAGAAAGAAGGCATAATTATGACAGACAAATACAATCATGGCGTATTATTTTATCATGAACACAGTGGTTTAAAGGATATATATAATGGTTTAGGTGAAGTGACAAAAGCATTAAGTTCAATATGTAAACATCTATCCATTCAATTGAGTGAAAACGAAGGAGACATTATTAAATATTGTCAGAAGATTAAGCAAGGTGATTATGGTCAAAAAATTGATATTTTATTTATTTTAGGTGGGGATGGCACCGTTAATGAAATGGTTAACGGCGTGATGAAACATCAGCTAGATTTGCCTATTGGTATTATCCCAGGTGGTACGTTTAATGATTTTACAAAAACGCTTAACATTCATCCTAACTTTAAACAAGCTAGTGAACAACTTAAATATGCACAAATTGGTCAGTATGATGTCATTCAAGTGAATAAAGAATTCGCCCTTAATTTCGTTGGGCTAGGTTTGATTGTGCAAAATGCAGAAAATGTGCAAAACGGTGCGAAAGATATATTTGGTAAATTAAGTTATATCGGTTCAACCGTAAAAACATTAATGGATCCGAGTAACTTTGATTTTACTTTAACAATTGATGGTGAAAAAACAACTGGCAATACTTCAATGCTGCTTATTGCGAATGGTCCTAATATTGGAGGTAGTCGTATTCCGCTCACAGATTTATCACCACAAGATGGTAAATTGAATACATTTATTTTTGACGAGCAAAGTTTCAGCATATTAAATGATATTTTCAAAAAAAGAGATAGCATGAACTGGAATGAAATCACTCAAGGTATTGACCATATCTCAGGTAAGGATATTCGAATTGATACAAAACCGATCATGAAAGTAGATATAGATGGTGAAATTCGACTAGAAACACCGCTTGATATTAAAGTGTTGCCCAAAGCATTAAAATTATTAACCATCCCTACATAAAATTGATAAACAATTTTGGACATAAATATAAAGGATTAAAATTACATGTTACTACGTAGTATTTATGGCGAGACTCCCGAGGAAGCAGTGCCAGTCGAAGACAGGGGCCCCAACAAAGAGAAATGCGAAAAGCATTTCGCCAAGCAAAACAAGTTGGAGTGCTGAGACGGCACCCTAGGAAAGCGAAGCCATTCAATACGAAACATTGTGAAAATAGAAAACAGCAGCAAGATATTTTCTAATTGAAAATAAT
>NZ_KV809468.1:315925-388446 GCF_001812565.1 Staphylococcus sp. HMSC059F04
ATCTTACTGCTGTTTTTCTGACATTTATGTCCCAGCATCTTTTTGTCTTACTACTAAGCTAATATTAATTTAAAAAATATGCTTCCACTTCTTTCCAACCATTTACACGTGTAAAGCGTGTTTCGTTTACATTATGCGCTGCAGTGTATATAATGGGTTCGCCTTCAAAAATAGCTAATTGACGTGGGTTATCATCAATTAAATAATCAGCTTTCACGATATTTTTTCGTCCACAAAACACAAAGTGTTGAGGATCTAAAAATGGAAAGTGTTGTAATAACCATTCATATTTATCATGAAATGATGTTGGAACATCCATCGCAGCCGTAGCAATATATACATCGTACTGTGCCGCTAATTTTTCGACAACTTCTTGTGCAGCTGGTAATACTGGTAACTGTCTAAAGAAGCCAGGCGCATTTAAAATCTCCCTAACTAAGCCATCATGTTCAGGTATCATGTGCTTTAATTTTTTCCCATTTAAGCCTTCCATCGTTATTCCCAAATTCGTTTGTTTATTCACCGCTTCAATAATAGCTCCCAAAGTATCGGCTAATACTTCATCCATATCTATCGCAATTTTTTGTCGGGTCATTCCTTTGATCGCTCCGTTTCTATTTGTTTGTGTAGTTATACAGTATGAGTATAGCAAAATTTTGTTATACTTTCAGACTGTAGCCAAATGCTTTTTCATTTCATTATCATGCGTTTGTCTTGCTCATTTGCACTTGGTACAAATCTGTTTATTTGTAAATTAAAAAGTCATACTCTTACTTAAAAAGTAAATAGCATGACTTTGCTTATATATTTATTATGTCTTATCGTTTCAATTTTAATAATCAAATTGTTGTAAGACTTCAATCATTTTATCGTTTTGTTCTGGAAAACCAATAGTGATACGCACACCTGTTGGGAATGGTCTTGTAATGCATCCTACCTGTAGTAATTGTTGATATAATTCCTGAACTTTATCTGTCACTACAAAAATAAAATTCGTTTGACTAGGTAAGAAGTGCTTACTTTGTGGAATCGCATAAAATTTTTGGCGCTCTTGTGCATTTTTTTGTGTAATATCATGTAAATAATCTTGATCTTCCAATGCTGCGATTGCTGCATATTCTGAAATACGCGTCACATTAAATGGCGGACGAATAATATTCCATTTATCAATTGCTTCATTCGTTGCAATAACATAACCAACACGTAAACCAGCCAAACCATATGCTTTAGAAAACGTACGCAGTAAAAATGCATTATCAAATTCTTCTTGTAACTTCAAAGTATCTGGATAATCTTCAGCTGTCACAAATTCAAAATACGCCTCATCAATTAATACTGGGACGTGACTTGGAACACGCGATAAAAAGTCATGCAATTTTTCATGTGTAAAATACGTCCCTGTTGGATTATTAGGATTACACAACCATACTAATGCCGTTTGTTCATCAACTTCATTTAAAATACCTTCTAAATCAAAGCCGCCATTTTTAAGTGGTACTTGAACCACATCTGCAGATTCAACGATCGCATTATGATAATATTGTCCAAAGGTTGCTTCACTTGTAACAATCTTATCGCCAGGCGTTAATACCGCCCTAGAAATCATTAAAATGACTTCATCAAGACCAGCACCAAATAAGATGCGTGACTCATCTATATGTAGGTGAGCACTAATCGCTTTTCTTAATGAAGGTGAACCAGTTTCTGGATAATAATACAATTCATCTAAATGATCTGTTATGGCTTGTTTGACTTTCGGAGAGGGCCCATACAAGTTTTCATTAGATGCTAACTTATATAGTTCTCCCTCAATACCAAACTGCTGTTTCAATGCTCTAGGGGATAATCCAGGTTGGTATGCAGATAATTGATCTAGTTGCTTTTTCAAAGTTAACCACTCCTCCGATAATTGTCTGAAATTTTAAAAAACTTAATACTAATTATAACGTGTTTCCTAGTTACATATCAAGTTCATTATATGACAATCAGCATCGAAAATCAGGCTTCCTATTAATGTACACCACGCATTGCTCGAATCACTATAGGTGAAATTAAAAATAATAATACACCAATAATTAAGGTAAACAACCCTGAATACATGAAGAATTGTTGTTCTGAAATGCGTTTGAAAAATACGACTGTTTGGCTATTAATACTTTGTGCTGTGGCATTGCTTAGCATCCATAGCGCCATCATTTGTGCAGATAAATGTTTAGGTGCTAATTTAGATGTTACGGATAAACCTACTGGAGAAATACAAAGTTCTCCGACAGTAATAAATAAAAAGCTAAGTGCTAACCACAACGGGTGTGTTAATTCTGTAGAACTCATCAAAGGAATCATCATCACTAAATAGGATAGTCCGGCAAAGATTGCACCAAGTGCAAATTTGTGCACTGTGCTTGGATTATGTTTACCCAGCCTTGTCCATAAGTTAGCAAATACCGGAGCCAACACAACAATAAATATTGGATTAAGTGATTGGGCCCAAGCTGCTGGTATTTGAAAATCAATCAGTCCATTTGTCAGCTTGCTCATACTGAGTTGAGTGTTTTGATCTGCAAAATTAGCTAACACGGTTGATCCTTGTTCTTGAATCATCCAAAATGCGACTGATGTTATAAATAAAGGAATATAACTATAAATGCGCTTACGTTCAACTTCATTTGTTTTTTTATTCGTAATCATATAAATAAAAATATATATAGGTAAAACGATACCAATAATAGTTACTATTAAGGTAAAACTTTCAAGACTAAGTAACCCGGTAAATTGTAAGACAATTAAGATAATTGCAAACATAATAATTGCACTACCCACCATTAAACTTAATCGTTTAATTTCTTCTTTTTTTAATGGATTGGGAACACTGAGTCCAGCTAACCCTAAAAATCTTTTATTGGTAACCACATAGACCACAAGACCAAGGAACATACCTACAGCTGCTGCCGCAAAACCAACATGGAAACCAAGACGTGTTTGTAAATATCCAGTTATAAATGGCGCAAGTAAGCTTCCAAGGTTAATACCCATATAAAATATTGTAAAGGCACCGTCCAAACGTACATCATCATGTGAATATAAATCGCCTACAGTGGTAGATATATTAGGCTTTAATAATCCGGTACCGGTAATTAATAATAATAATGCAATAAGCACTAATGTAAAGTTACCTGGTATTGCCAACAGGATATGCCCAAACATGATTAAAATACCACCATAAAACAGCGCGTGTCTTGTACCTATAATCCTGTCTGCAATCCAGCCACCTATAGATCCTGACATGTAGATTAACGCACCATATATTGAGACAATTTGTAAGCCTGTTGCTTGGCTTAACCCAAAACCGCCATCCGTTACAGCGTAATATAAATAATACGCTAAAATAGCTTTCATCCCGTAATAACTAAAACGTTCCCAAAATTCAGTAAAAAACAGTGTGCTTAATCCTTTTGGATGCCCAAAGAAACCTTTTTGTGGCACACTACTAACGATTTCTTGACGTGTATAATTCTTGTTATTCATTTCCCCACCTCATTCGTAATACCCTCAATTTTATACTTCATATGAATTAATCACAAGTAAAATCAAAAGAAACACAATTAAATTTAGTTACAATATGCTACTAAAGTTTTATTATTACAATTTATCATTTGAATATATTTCTTCTTATATTCCTTTATCATACGCCTATATATTCATGCTTCTCACGCTAAAAAAGACGCAGAGAACAACTTGATTTAATCGTTGTTTTCCGCGTCTTCAGTTCAATATGGAGGTATTTTATCTTATGAAGTATACAGTGCTATTTTATAAGCCCTTCTTTTTTGAGAAACGCTTTAGCAACTTGATATGGATCTTCATTTTTCACAGTCACTTTATAATTCATTTCTTGCATTTCTTCATCTGAAATTTTACCTGCTAATCGATTCAATGGTGCTTTAATTTCCTTATGTTCATTTAAGAATTTTTCTTTAAACATTGGCGCACCTTGATATGGTGGAAAGACATGTTTATTATCTTTGAGCACAACCATGTCATATTGTTTCAGTTCTGCGTCAGTTGAGTAGGCATCAATTAAGTTGATATCTCCCTTTTCTATAGCAGAATAACGCAATTTGGGTTCCATCGTTTTTACATTATTAATATTTAAGTTGTAAGACTTTTTGACTGCTTTAAAACCATCTGGACGATCGTTAAATTCTAATGTAAATCCTGGTTTCAATTGGTCAGTAACCTTGGCTAAATCATCAATTGTTTTAAGATGATGCTTTTGAGCAAAATCCCGTTTAACTGCTAAAGCATAAGTATTATTATACTTCATTGGCTTAAGCATCGTCATATCATATTTTGATTGTAAGCTATCTTTAGCTTGTTGATAAACTGCTGCCTCTTTTTTAGATTTTAAATCTTCTTTTGTCAATTCTCCTAACACTGTACCAGTAAATTCTAAATAGCCATCTATATCATCGGATTTTAAGGCGTTGAATAGAAATGCTGTCTTACCCATACCATCTTTCACTTCGACTGTATCATCCGTTTCTTCTTCTATTAAAATCTTATACATATTCGTAATAATAGATGGTTCTGATCCTAATTTCCCTGCAAGCGTAATCGTATCCCCTTTATGACTAAGCAATGGTGCAACAATCGCGATAATGATAACTAATAAGATGGCACCCGTTGCCAGCATTAATTTTTTATAAGATAATTTTGCCATTAATCTTAAAATAACATCAAAAATAATAGCCAGTAACGCAGCAGGAATGGCACCAATTAAGATAAGCGATGGATTGTTACGGTCAATACCCAAGAGAATCAGATCTCCTAAGCCACCTGCACCAATGAGCGCAGCAAGTGTAGCTGTACCAATAATTAGAACCATTGCTGTACGAATACCTGCCATAATCACCGGCATGGCAATCGGTAATTCAACTTTCGTTAAGCGACGAAATGGTTTCATCCCAATCCCTTTTGCTGCTTCAATTAACGATGGATCTACTTCTTTAATTCCGGTATATGTATTGCGTAATATTGGTAATAATGCATAGACCACTAAAGCAATAATGGCAGGCACACGGCCTATACCAAACAATGGAATCATTAAACCTAGTAATGCTAGAGATGGAATAGTTTGTAGGACAGCAGCGATATTCATCACGATTTCAGAAATACGTTTTGCTTTTGTTAATACAATGCCTAACGGTACAGCAATCAAAATAGCAATAAGTAACGCAATAAAAGAAATTTGGATATGCTCTATTAAAGTAGCCAATAATTCTTCTTTACGCGCGTTTAATGTAGTAATAAACTCATTCATGCTGTTTCACCTCTTTGCCCTTGTGCTAAATATTCAAAGACATCTTCTCTTGTAAGAAGTGACTGAACATGAGTGTCATGATTTTCTACTAACAATGCTTCATGTTTGCTTAACATATCAAATAAGTCATCAATATACTGGTCTGCGCTCACGACTGGGTAATCTGTTGACGCAGCCATTTCATTTAACGGTGTTGTGATATCTAATTCTTTCAACTTAATATGTTGTGATACAGATGTTTGTTGTAAATAATTACCCATAAATTCTTGGACAAACTTACTTTGTGGGTGTGTTTTAAATCCTAATGGTGTATCGATTTGTTCAATATGGCCTTGATTCATGACACAAATACGATCACCAAGTTTCATGGCTTCTTGAATATCATGTGTTACAAAGACAATTGTTTTGTTAATTTTAGTTTGGAGTGCAAGTAAATCGTCTTGCAACTTTTCTCGACTGATAGGGTCAAGTGCACTGAAAGGTTCATCCATTAAGATGACTGGAGGATCTGCTGCCAGTGCACGCACTACACCCACTCTTTGTCGCTGTCCACCAGATAGTTCATCAGGCTTGCGATTTTTATATTTATCTGGTTCTAAACCAACCATTTCTAATAGTTCGTCTACGCGCTGGTCAATCTCTTTCTCTTTCCATTTTTTCATTTGTGGAACTTGTGCAATGTTTTCTTTTATTGTCATATGGGGGAATAGCGCGATTTGCTGTAGTACATAGCCAATGTCCCATCTCATTTCATATACTGGAAAATCACTTACTGGTTTATCTTTAAAATAAATATAGCCTTCAGTTAATGGGATAAGTCGATTAATCATTTTTAACGTTGTCGTCTTCCCACAACCTGAAGGACCAATGAGCACAAAAAATTCGCCTTCATTGATTTTAAAACTAAGGTCATGAACTGCAATATTTTGGCCATAACGTTTCGTTACATTTTTAAATTCAATCACATTTACACCTCTATTACGCAAATTAATAATATTTTGTCTATTATTTATAAAAGATTGACATCAATACAACGCGTACATTTTTCTTTGTTATTCCCTTTTATCATAAAGTTAATGATAATACTAGAAAATTTTACTTTTATATATTAAAAAGATGAGTTTGAATGCCATTGCCATTCAAAAACTCATCTTACTTATTTTAAGTGTATGCTATTACTTTTATGATATGTTTGCTTTGTAAGATTGAATGCATTCTAAAAAGTTAGGACAATAATGTTTTAATTTATAACTACCTACACCTTCTATAGCAATCATTTCTTGTTTCGACGCTGGTTTACGTTTAGCAAATTCTTCTAACGTATAATCCGAAAAGATACTTACTGGTGCAATGCCTAACTTATTACTTAATTGTTTACGTACATCAACAAGTTCATTGTATAGCGCGCGATCAACGCCTTCGACAGTATTGATATAAACCTTTTCTTTAGATTTTTGTCTGAATGGCGTTGTAAATATCGTTACGTCTTCCTTTAATAAACTTTGCACACTTTGGTCACAAATCAATATTTCGTTATGTTCATTTAAAAATCCTTTGAATCTTAACTCATCAATAAGATGACTTAATTCTGACGTTGTATATGCTTTCATAATGCCATAAGTAGATAGCTGATCATAGTGATTGTATTTAATATAATCGCTTTGCTCTCCTCTTAATACTTGAATAATGACACTATAATTTTCTTGCTGTCGCATTCGCGCCACACAACTTACTATCATTTTGGCTTCTTTGGTCATATCATATGTTTTATTTTCTTGAACACAATTGCTACATTGTTGACATTCTTCTAACTTTTCATTGGGTTCAAAATAATGCACAATTGTGGCTTCGAGACATTTTTTAGTCTTGGTATATTGCAACATTTTAGTTAATTTTTCACCCATTTTATCTTTGTAGTCATCATCAGCTTGAGACACAGAAATAAAATATTCATGTAAATCTTTATCGCGCTCACTGTATAATAAAATACATTCACTTTTTAACCCATCTCGACCAGCACGTCCTGCCTCTTGATAGTATGATTCTAAATCACCAGGCATATTATAATGAATCACATATCTCACATTAGACTTATCAATACCCATACCAAATGCATTTGTTGCTACAACAACTTTAATACGATCATAAACAAAATCATTTTGTGCTTGTTCTCGTTCTTTGTTTGACAATCCTGCATGATATATCGCTGCTTCAAGATCAATGCTTTGAATGGCCTCTTGCAGTTCTTCAACTTGTTTGCGCGTCGAACAATATATGATACCTGCTTCATCTCGATGCGCTTGCACATAATCAAGGACAAATTTTTGACGCTGATACGTAGGATTAACTTTGAAGATAAGATTACGACGTTTAGTACTTGTCTTAACCCGATTATCTGCAGAAATATAAAGTTTATCCATAATATCTCGTTGCACTTCAGTTGTTGCGGTAGCGGTAAGCGCAATAACAACAAAATCTTGAGGTAGTGTCATTACTTTTTGAATGACATTCTGATAACTCGGTCTAAAATCATGTCCCCATTTAGAAATACAATGCGCCTCATCAAATGCAATTAAATGAATTTCCAGCTTACGCAATATACTTAAAAAATATTGGTTTTCAAAGCGCTCAGGTGCCACGTAAAGAAATTGAATTTTACCAGAAGCCAACTCCTGTTCAATCTGCTTTTGTTGCTTTTGACTTAGACTACTGTTTAAGTACGCTGCATGAATTCCCATTGCTTTAAGTTGATCTACTTGATCTTTCATCAATGAAATAAGCGGACTAATAACAACAGTTGTACCACCTAACTTCAGCCCGGGAATTTGATAACAAATCGATTTTCCCCCGCCTGTTGGTAATACACCTAATACATTATGATGAGCTAAAATTTTAGTTATAATTTCTTTTTGACCTGGTCGAAAAGATTGATAACCAAAATAATGCGATAATATTGCTTCCATTTCTGCATTCCCCTTATACCTCTTTTAATTCTTCTAACTCGCTCCATCTCGTTATATCTTCATCATATGTCTGTTCTAGTTGTTGTTGTTCAATAGTTAAATCTTTGATTTTAGCGTAATCCGCACTTGCCTCAATCATTTCTTGTTCAATTTCTGACAAGCGTATTTCGGTCTCTTCTATACGCGACATCAATGACTCGTATTCACGCTTTTCTTTATACGATAGTCCTGTTTTTTTACGTTCTTTTATCTGAGTTTTTGATGTGTTGGTTGCTTGCTTTTCTATTGCTAGCTGTTTATCCTTTTCTTTTTTATATGTTTCGTAGTCTTCAAAACTACCAACAATACGTTCCATCATGCCATCATGAATAAACCAATATTCCTGAGCAACCTTATTCAGAAAGTAACGGTCATGGCTAACTGTTATTACTGAACCGCCAAACGAAGCAATATAATCTTCAAGTATCGTCAATGTCTCAGTATCTAAATCATTTGTTGGCTCATCTAGTAATAACACGTTTGGCTGATGCACAAGCAAGCGCAATAAGTATAATCGCTTTTGCTCACCGCCAGATAACTTATAAATCTTTTTACCATGTGTTGAACTTGGAAATAGAAATCGCTCAAGTAGTTGAGTGATTGACACCGTCGTTCCATCTTTTTCTTTGGCAACTTCACTCTCTTCCCTTAAGTAATCAATCATGCGGATATCACGATTTAACGTTTCTTCAGTTTGTTTAAAATAAGCCACCTTAACAGTCTGACCTATCTTTAACGTTCCCTCAAATTGTTGATCTTCGCCGCTAAGTATATTGAGCATTGTTGTCTTTCCTGCACCATTAGGTCCAACGATACCAATACGTTGCCCACTCTGTATAATTTGAGTTATATCTTGAAATAGCGTTCTGCCATTAATTGTTTTTGTTAGACTATCAAGCTCATATACTTGTTTGCCTAAACGAGAATAAGCTAAATTTAACTCACCTTTATCTTGTGTCTGTTGCTGCTTTACATCTGCCTCTAAATCGTTGAAGCGATGAATACGTGCTTGTTGCTTCGTAGAACGTGCTTTTGCTCCTGCACGCATCCAAGCTAACTCTTGTTTATAAAGCGCACGTTGTTTATCATTTTGCTTTTGTTCAATTACTTCTTTTTCGGCACGCATCGCTATATAGTCTTCATAATTTCCAGGGTATGTCGTTAATTTTCCACGGTCAAGTTCAACAATGCGTGTTGACACTTCATTTAAAAAATATCTATCATGCGTTACAAATAATACGGTATAAGGATATTGTTTAACATAATTAATCAACCAATTAATCGATTCGAAATCCAAATGGTTCGTTGGTTCATCTAACAATAATAAATCAGGTTGTTCAATCAACGTTTTAGCTAACACGACGCGTTTTTGTTGTCCACCTGATAAAGAACTGACTTGTTTTGTCGTGTCATGAATACCTAATTTAGATAAAATCGTTTTTATCTCCGCATTATAATCCCATGCTTCATGTCGATCCATAGCTTCTTGTGCAGCCATCATTGCTTGAAAATTTCGGTCGGTCTGTTCAACTGTATATTGTTGTACCGCTTGTTCATAGTGTTTAATGATTTGTAATGTGCTTGTCTCTGAACTGAGCACGGCTTCAAACACCGATAAATTACCATCTAAATCTTGTTTTTGAGAAGAATACCGAATACGATATTGATTAGGATGTGTGATATCGCCAGTAAAATCATCATCTATACCACCCATCACTTTGAGTAGCGTGCTTTTACCTGTACCATTGATACCAACTAATCCAATTTTTTCATGATTTGAAATCGCTAAACTCAAGTCATCGAAAATAACTTTATCTGCATATGACTTATTAAGATGTTCTATTTTATATGCTTCCATGACGTGATTTCCTCTTTTACTATCGAAATTTCAAAATGATTTTGATAAGCTTAATTCAGTTCTATATATTATACACCTTTTTACAGGTAAATGATACAAGGAGTCACGTTTATGGAAGAATTATTTGGAAGCTTACCATCCTATTTCCAAGCACTAATCGCTGGAATAATTACCTGGCTTCTTACAGCATTAGGTGCAGCTGGTGTGTTTATTTTTAATAAAGTAAACGGGAAAGTTCTTGCTTCCATGCAAGGATTTGCAGCTGGTATCATGATTGCTGCCAGTTTCTGGTCATTATTACAACCTTCGATTGAGTTTAAAGAAGGTACTACATTACCTTGGTTACCTGCTGCAATTGGCTTTTTACTAGGTGGCTTATTTATTCGGTTGCTAGATGCTATTATTCCTCATATACATCAACGTATTGGTGATAAAAGTCATTATCGTGAAGGTGTAAAAACGTCATTAAATAAGAATACTTTGCTCGTTTTAGCAATCACATTGCACAACATCCCAGAAGGTCTATCAATTGGCGTTGCCTTCGGAGGTATTGCCTCTAGTAATGAACATGCGACCTTTCTAGGTGCACTGGGCTTAGCTATAGGCATTGGCATTCAAAACATTCCAGAAGGTGCTGCTTTATCAATGCCTATTCGTGCTGCTGGAGCTTCAAAATGGAAAGCCTTTAATTATGGGCAAGCATCTGCACTGGTTGAACCCATATTTGCTATACTTGGTGCTGCACTTATAGTAGTTATGACACCCGTTCTTCCCTATGCATTAGCATTTGCTGCTGGGGCAATGATATTCGTTGTCGTGGAAGAACTCATTCCAGACTCACAGTCAGGTAATAACACAGATTTAGCAACATTGAGTTTAATGATTGGCTTTACAATCATGATGATATTAGATGTTGCTTTGAGTTAATATTATATGAATTAAAATACAATAAAAAAGGCAGTCTGACTTCATTCGTTCAGACTGCCTTTTGTTTGGTCACTAATAAATATAGAGTTAATTGCGCTATTTTTATATTCAAAATTTAAAAATCGGACTAGTGATTTAAATCACCAGTCCGATTTATTATAGAACCAATTATTTTTGGTTGCCTTTTGGTCCCGTTTTATATTCATATTTAGCTGGATTGACTTTTTTGAAATCTGGATTGTTGTAAAATCTGAATAAATCACCATTCAGAATACTATCGCTCATTTCAAGGTCTTTTTCAACTTGTTGTTTATTCTTATCAAAGTCTTTTGGTTTCTTTTCTAATAGTTTGTTGTCTTTATTAGAATATATTTTACCATTAACATATTTATAATTTTGGGTAATGAAATCACCATTTCTAAATGGTATCACATCTTTATGCTCTTTTGATAACAAGTCGGTACCCATCATAATATAGTTCTTCGTATCAATACCAACTAAATGTAAAATCGTAGGCATAACGTCCATTTGGCCAGCGTATGTTTTGTCAACTGTACCTTCTTTGCCTGGTATTTTTAACCAGAATCCCGTACGGTTTAAGTCTGTAAACTTGGCTGGTGTAATTTGTTCACCTAATAATTTTTCCATTGCATTATTATGATTTTCAGAAATACCATAATGGTCACCATAAATCATAATAACAGAGTCGTCATATAAACCTTCTTTTTTCAAGTCATTAACATACTGTTCTAACGCTTGGTCTAAATAATGTGCCGTTTGAATATAGCCATCTACTGTAGAATCTCCCGTATTTGGTTTATCTATATCAGCATCTTTATCATCTAAAGTAAACGGATAGTGGTTCGTTAATGTGATTAGATGTGAATAGAATGGTTTTTTCATTTTCTTTTGATAACCTGCTGATTCTTTAAAGAACTCTTTATCTTTTAAACCTAAGTTCACGACATTATCTTCAGACATATCATAGTATGTTGCATCGTAAAATTTATCAATACCAAAGTGTCGATAGATTTGATCACGATTCCAGAATGTTTTATAATCACCGTGCATCACGTTAGACGTATATCCTTGCTTTTGATCTAAAATCGCTGGCAATGATTGATACGTATTGTCTCCTTTTAATGAAAAGGCTGAACCTTGTGGTAAACCATATAAACTGTTATCCATCATAAATTCAGAATCAGATGTTTTACCTTGTCCTGTTTGATGGAAAAAGTTTGGATAATATCTGAAATCCTGTTTACCTGAAGATAGTTTATTTAAAAATGGTGTTACTTCTTTACCATTTACCTTTTTATTGATTAAAAACGTTTGGAAACTTTCTAAATGAATTTTAATTATATTTTTCTTTTTTGCTACCCCGAAATACTCAGGATTTGCTTTAGTTCTTTTTTGCTTCGTATAGTTTAAAACTTTAGTTAAATCATCTTCGGATGCTAAAGCTTTCTGTTGATTATTTTGAATTGTTTTAACGCCGTCATAAACCGTAAAATTATATGGTCCTAAATATTTCACCAAATATTTATGGTCAAATGTACGCGTTAATAATTCAGGTCTGTCTGTTTCAGCAAATGCTAAGTTTAAGAAAAATAAAGCGACTGAAGCAGCCATCACAACAGGTACAAACTTCTTACTAAATACGCGTTTATCTAGCCAATTGTTTTTGAAAATCAAGATAAATAAATAGATGAAAGTATCAATAAAGTATACAAAATCATACCATTTAAACGATGCGGTTACTGCGCCCCCCATAGATTCCACATTACTAGCTTGATTCAACGTACTAAATGTTAAAAAGTCAGTAAAGAATCGGAAGTAAACCACATTGGCATAAAGTAAAAAAGTTAATAAAAAACCAGCGATAAAAATAAACCAATATGCTTTTTTTCCTTTAAAGAATAGGAAGACACTTAAAATAAGTGCTACTAAACTATATGGATTCATTAATAATATTAAATTCTGAACTAATCCCTTAACACCCAAGGAAAAATCAACATAGTATGAAAAATACGTTTTCAGGGTTACTGTTAACACAGTTAAGATAAAAAACGTAAAAAGACTTATTTTCTTTTTGCGTATGCTCATGTGTGTTTCCTCCGTTTATAATTATTCCAACTTTAAAAGACCTGTACATATTACTTGCGATAGGCGCTTTATCTTTCGTTCGCCTTCACTATCCCATGCTAAAAAAGTTAGGAAAAAGATGAAACGATGTGCTATCACAGACGCATCGTGCTTGTTTCAACTTTCAATATTTCTTTAAAATTGCGTTGTGTTCCTCTGGTTTCAGTGCCCACGTTAATCAATGATGCGTTTAACCCCATTATATGTAAAACGTATCATAACGATTGTAAATGGACCGTTCAAATCTATAGTAGTATCGCTGTTGTTTACTGTAGTTATGAATAAGCGAAAAATCCCCTACTTAAAACATTAACTTTGTTAATATTTTATTAAGAAATTTCATTCATTGTAATTGAATTGTAACAAAAGTGCATAGTTCAATATATAAATATATAGTATATTTGACCATCTTTCAAGTAAAAAGAAAATAATATCACTGCATAAACTACAAGACAATACCATATTATAACTTTTTTTCTTTTAATTTTAATCAGTCTAAAGGCTGACCTCTGTTATTTTAACATTTCTAATTTCATGCGATACTCAATCGCATGAAAGATTTGATTAACCCAATGACTATATTTGACAACATTCTTTTCTGCGGTTTCAACATCGATAAATTGAAATTTTAGTCTTGCGCCTTGTGGTTTTTGTGCTAATTTAGATAAATGATAACTTGCAATTGTGCCAATTTGAGGATAACTTCCTAGCGTATAATGATCATTAAGTAAAATAATAGGCGTACCGTCACGTTTAACTTGAATGGTTCCCCGCTTCACACTTTGATGTGCCGGCATGTCCTCGTAATAGGCTTTGATACTTTCTCCTTGTAAATACATTCCCATGCGATTAGCTTTACTAGTAACTTTATAATCTCCTAATGTAAAGCGCTGTACAGTAGCTTCATCAAAATCTTCTGTCCCTTTATTTTTAATTACATGAAAGACATCTGAAATATAGTTAAATGATAATGCGTATCCGTCTATTCCCCAATCGGTTTGATTGCTTTCGGCTAAATTTTCAAATAACTTGGTGTGTCGATGTGAGTAGTTATTTTTTAATTGTATCGTATCACCAGCTTGAAGTGTTCTTCCTTTAAAACCACCAATATGCGTATTAAAGTCGGTAGAACTAGAGCCCAACCATTCATCTAATTGAAAGCCTCCACCTACTGCAAGATACACACGAGAAGTACGGCTTGTTTCATTGAATGTTAATGTGTCGCCCGCTTGAATTAAATATAATTTATAAGGTGTGATGGTAAGGTGCTCTGTCTGTGCTTTAAAATTACTACCAGTTAATGCAATTAAAGTCGGTTCAGTAAACTGAAGTGTTGGCAATTTATGTGTCATTTCTAGTGTCGCTTCATTCTTATCATTAGCGACAAGTCGATTGGCAATTTCATGGGCAAGCTCATCTAAAGCACCGCCTGGAATAACGCCATCATGCTCGTATCCGCGACGTCCAAAATCTTGAAAACTACTAAATAGTCCTTCTTTTATAACTTTAATCGACATGGTTCATATGCTCCTAATTCTATCTCATCTTCAGCAATCGCTTTAAAGGTTACTGAATCTCCTAATTTGATTAATGTGAAATCGGCTTGGTCAGGATAAAATAATTGTAGAGGAGTATACCCTATCACCAACCAATCATTGTATGTGTCTGTAGTCACAATGCCACACTTTTTACCTTCTAAAATTACTGACCCAGCAGGTACTTTTTTCTTGTTTGCACTCGTATGATTTACATATAAGCTTTCATTTAATCCACTTAAATAAGGAAAACCTGGTGAATACCCCATCATTGATACAAAATACGCTTCAGATGTATGTAAATTCACAAACGTCTCAAAATCAAGCCCATATTCTTGTAATAATGGTTCTAAATCTGGACCATAAGTACCACCATACACAACAGGTATGTCACAAATTTGTTTCGTTTGTGTGGCAGCTGTTTGTTCTAAATCAGCTTGACTTATCTGTTCTATTAAATGTTTCATGTGCTGATAGGGGGATTCAATATGATGATGTTTAATCATATCGCGGGCATCATAAACAATCATCATATCAGATTCAGTTGGCACAATCTCAACAATAAATGGTAAGTCTTGCTTAACTAGATAATCTCTCAGTAATAACAATTGTTGTGTTACATCTTTAGACACATCTTTTTGGATAGCCACTATAATAGCTTGGTCTCCTTGGCTATATATTTTCATAAACACACCTCTAATATTTTTAGACTTGTAAATTTCGGACAATTATTGTGCAGGCACACTGACTACAAAACTATTTGATTAATGATAAAAAACATCCATAATGCGCACTACATATGGAATAAGCGACTGACAGAAATAGTATACACATACACATTGACAACAAATTGACACGGTCGCTATTACTTTTGCTCGTATCAAGCGTTCTGTTTTATAATAATGATTAAATATGAATTTACTTATTATCCCAATCACCACTATACTTATCAACCATACTACCAACATTGTTATCCCACTTTTTTAAAATATATTTTTAATACTTTATTCCTTTATATTTTATAGATAAATTGATACATCGGCAACCTCACGCAAGCTGTTTATTAAATATATTTTGATTTCTTGCTTTTGAAGACCTTCTTTTAACATATCCACGGTGTAGTCCTTTTCGAAAAGCTTCCCCTGATCAATCATCTCTTGTCTTTTACATCCTGGTAAAAAATCATGCTGATAGCTTGGCGTATAATATTTTCCTTGTTCTTCAATCATGATATTACCAATATCAAACTCTAATATTTTATATTCGTTATATAATAAGATTAAATCGGTCGTATGATTATGTGTTAGATGTTGTCGTTGTGATGTTTTATTAATAAGTAACGACGTCTCTGTCGCATTGTCAATCGACTGTAATTTAGCTGTGAAATAGGGTTTGTACATTAATGGTTCAACTTTAATTTCAAATGTGCCATCTTTACTTAGCTCTATTTTGAGTCTATAGATACCTTGATTATAAGTGGCTTGAATGCTGTTAAGTTTCGACTCCCATGCTGTTTCGTTAAATAAAAATCCTAAAGCTGCACTAGAAGAACGTATACGTTTTGTATGATAATAAACACGAGGGATTACGCCTTGCTCTATCCGCATAGTCTCAAATATTTTCATTTATAGCATCTCCAAAATTTTAGCTTTATCACGAAATTCTTGCACTTCATTTTCAGGATCAGAATCAATAGTAATACCCGCGCCGACACCATATATCGCTTTATTATCACGATATTCAATTGTGCGAATAGGCACATTAAAAATCATCTTGTCATCTGGCATCAATATGCCAAGCGTACCACAGTAAATATAACGCGGTTGGTCTTCTAATTTGTGAATATATGACATCGTGTTTAATTTAGGTGCACCTGTTATGGAACCACAAGGAAATAGCGCATGAAATAACGTTGCTAATGGTAATGTAGCATTTGAGAGTTGACCTGCAACCATACTTGTCATTTGATATACAGTGGCATAAGTTTCAATAAAAAACGAACGATACACATGTACCGTACCTTTTCGTGCAATTCTAGCAATATCATTTCTCAATAAATCAACAATCATGACATTTTCTGCTCTATCCTTTAATGATTGTTGTAAATATTTATAGTTATATTGATCTTGCTGTTTGACATCTGACCTTGGCATGGTGCCTTTCATAGGCTTACTCACAACTACATTATCTTGACCATCAAATGGCCCTTTCTGAAAGAATAATTCGGGTGAAATAGAAGCGACTTGTACGTCTTCAGTATCCATTAACATGGTGTAATTGCCATTTTTAGTTTGCGTTAATTTATCATACAGGTCTTTAATTGGCATTTGTACTGGCGAACTCACTCTTGTTGTATAGTTTACCTGGTAAGTTTCGCCATCAATAATTGCTGCTTGTACTGCTTTGATATGTTGAATCATAGTTGCCTCTTTTACTTGAAAGGCAAACTGGTGTTGTGGCTTATTATTATAATGCTTTATTGACGTCTCTTGTTGTATGGGCTGTGCCGATTGATAACTATAAGCCGCTGCTAATATTGCATCGTCTGCAGTTGGATGCACAGCCATGTCAGGATTAAAGTATTGTGCCGCTTCATACGTCATATAAAGCGCCACATATTTCCCTTCTTTCTGCTGTTGTTCTGCAAAATTGATAACGTCTCCCACATCTTTCATCTCATATGCTAGATATTGCCCTAACCTTTCTGTGAGTTTAAGTTGGTGCGTTTCGTAGCGTGAATCGTCTAAATAATATCTATAATTAAATTGTATTGTCACACTGATTCACCCCCAAAGTTTTAATAAACAGCTCAATTTGTGCATGACCATGTTCACTGAGAATTGATTCAGGATGATATTGCACCGCATAAATAGGCCATTGTCGATGCTGAACTGCCATAATAATACCTTCATCATTTTCAGCACTAATTTCAAGTTGTGCCGGCAGTGATTGACGCTCTGCAATCAAAGAATGGTAACGCATCACTTCAAAATGTTGTGGCAGTTGAGCAAAAATCCCCTTATTATTATGATTAAGCTTTGTTGTGTGGCCGTGTACAGGTCGTTTACCATGAATAATACGGCCCCCAAAATAATCGTAAATGCATTGAAATCCTAAGCAAACACCTAATATGGGAATACGCTTTTTAAATGCTGCAATAATCTGTGCGATTATCGGATAATCACTAGGCTTACCCGGGCCTGGGGAAATAACTAGCGCTGACGGATTAAGCTGTTGTAATGATTGTATTGTGACTTGATTAATACGATAAACAATGATTTCTATATCAGTAACTGTTTTAAAGTAATCTATCAAGTTATATGTAAATGAGTCGTTATTATCTATGACTAATATCATTTTATGCTTACCTTCTTTAGTTTCATTCGTAAAAATTACCACTTTATTATAATATATATGTAAGGGGTTACGTTTCTATTATCCCAAAATATTTCTTGATTTACATAGTTTCTGTATTATTCTAGCTAGCGTATTCAAAATAAATAATCAGAGGTTCCTAGCCGAAACCCTCTATAAAAAACTAGACACCGAATGTTTCAATCAATATTTAAAGTAACTTATCATCATATGCATTTACTTATTCTGTGGTCTATCTTTTTTATAGAGATAGCTTTTTTTATGTCTAAAAATAGGTTGCATTACCCTCAACGCACTTAAATTGGAGAGATGGACAATGACTGAAACAACTTTAAACAATAACAAAGCCATAGTCGTATTTAGCGGTGGTCAAGATAGTACTACATGCTTATTTTATGCTAAAAAGCACTTTGACGAAGTCGAACTTGTTACGTTCAATTATGGACAGCGTCATAATACTGAAATTGAAGTAGCCAAAAGCATAGCGCATGAACAAGGACTAGCACATCACATTCTTGATATGTCGCTATTATCACAATTAACGCCAAACGCATTAACGCAACACGATATGAAAATCGAAACCAACGATGACGGTATGCCTAATACATTCGTACCTGCACGTAATCTATTGTTTTTATCATTTGCAGGTGCCCTTGCTTACCAACTCAACGCCAAACATATTATCACTGGTGTATGTGAAACAGATTTCTCTGGCTACCCAGATTGCAGAGATAACTTTATTAAATCAATGAATGTGACACTAAGTTTAGCTATGGATAAAGATTTTGTTATTCATACACCTCTCATGTGGCTAAACAAAGCTCAAACATGGGCGCTAAGTGATGAACTTGGTGTCTTAGACTATATCCGTCATCAAACATTAACATGCTATAACGGCATCATTGGTGATGGCTGCGGAGAATGTCCAGCTTGTCACTTAAGAGCACGTGGTTTACAACAATATCTTAATTCTAAAGGAGCGAAATAATATGTTACAACAAATTTACCCGTCTGTCTCACATCCTTACCAATTCGAACTCAATAAAGACTTTAATTTTTCTGCAGCACATTTTATACCATGTAAAGATGCTGGAAAATGCGTACGCACTCATGGACATACGTATTTCGTAAATTTAACAATTGCGGGTGACACGCTTGATCATAATGGTTTCCTTATCAATTTCCAAGAGTTAAAAGCATTGATTCACGATCAATTTGATCATTATTTATTGAATGATTTGCCACACTTTAAAGATCAAAGTCCCTCTACTGAAATTGTGGCACAGACAATATATAACATGATTGAAAATCATCTGATGCAATATACAAATCGTCCACATTGTGTTCAAGTCTACTTAAGAGAAACACCAACAAGTTATGTTGTTTATCGTCCGAAGGTGCAACATTAATGGCTGCTAAAATACCTGTATTAGAAATTTTTGGCCCCACAATTCAAGGTGAAGGCCGTGTCATTGGACGTAAAACGATGTTTGTTCGAACTGCTGGATGTGATTATCGCTGTAGTTGGTGCGATTCCGCATTTACCTGGGATGGCAGTGCAAAAGATCAAATTCAATTAATGAGCGCAACAGAAATTTATGAAAAATTAATTGAAATTGGTGGCGATTGTTTTGATCATGTAACGATATCAGGAGGTAATCCTGCATTAATTAAAGGTATACAAGATCTTGTCGATTTATTTGAAACTGAGCATATCGCAACTGCTTTAGAAACACAAGGTAGTAAATTCCAACCTTGGATGACACAGATTAATGATTTGACGATAAGTCCTAAACCACCTAGCTCTTCAATGACACCTAATTTAGAAGTTTTAGATCAAGTCATTGCACAATGTGTGCCACAATCCTTAAATTTGAAAGTGGTTGTTTTTGATGATGAAGATTATGCTTTTGCCAAAATGATTCATCATCGTTATCCAGACATACCTTTCTATTTGCAAGTAGGCAACCCATACTTAGCAGATGACGTAGCAAATCACACTGAAAAACTATTGTCACGATATGAACAATTGGTTGAAAAAGTAATGCATAGCAATGATATGAATCGCGCTTATGTCTTACCACAACTTCATACATTATTATGGAGCAACAAAAAAGGTGTTTAAATTTATCGCTATAAAATGTTTTGTAAGTGTTATGAAATGATTAAGTTGTGTTAAATTGCTATAATATGGCAATGAAGTATTTGCGATAGGAGTTCATCATGATTATATACGTACTATTAAACATTGCTGTAGTTTTGGCTATCGTTGGGTTTGATTTATATAGGCAGCAATATAAACAACTTAAATTTAGTTCTCTACTATTAGCGATTGTCATTAACACAACAATAAATATGTTTATTATTCAAAAGTATAATTTTATTTCAACTTATACCACTGCATTACTAATCATATGGTTATTACTGCAACTGTATGTTAATTATAAGGTACATCCTTTTGTAATTAATAACCAAAAATTTCTTGCCAGCATATTTGCGATTATTTTAAGCTTATCAGCATTTATTATGGATATTTCGAGCGACCAATCTGTCTATATGTCCATTCCTTATCTGTCACCAGCTATTTTTCTAATTGGGGCAATCATTTTATTTACGGGTACATTTAAATCAACCGAACGCAATCGCTTGCCATTATTCAAACGAATACAAGCCCCTATCATGATAGGAACAATTATTATTGCATTATCATTTGTTGTTATGATGATGTTAACACCATTCTGGTACATATTTTTAGGAATCTATGTATTATTTATAGCATTTATTATTTGGCAAAAAGTATTTCAACATTATTAAAATAACCGGAACACACTTGTCGGCGTGTTTCGGTTATTTATTATATATGCTCTTTTTCTTTATCTTTCACGGTATGCTCATGGTTTATATTACATTGATATGCATTGGGACTATGACCATTTTCATAGGTTAAATTCGAAGCTTGTACAATGTACTTAGGTCTTTGCTTCACTTCATAATAAATCCGTCCGATATATTCTCCGACAACACCTATAGAGATAAGCTGAATACCACCAAGTAACAAAATAGCAGCTATCGTCGTGAAATAACCTGGATTACTAATGCCATTTACGATAATGCCTATAGACAAATAAATAATATAGATAAGGCTAATTGCAAAAATAAATAATCCAAAATAAATCATTGTCCGTAATGGCTTACTATTAAATGAAATTAAACCATCAATACCATAATTAAATAACTTTCTAAAATTCCACTTTGATTGTCCCGCTTCACGTTCTACATTTTTATATGAAAAGACTTTTGTATTATAACCAATCCAAGCAAATAATCCTTTTGAAAAACGATTGTTCTCTTGCAACTCAGCAATTGCACACACAGCTCGTTGACTCAACAATCTAAAATCTCCTACCCCATCGACAAACTGGACATCTTCAACAAATGCATTAATCAATTTATAATACATCTTTGTCACTATTTTACGTGATAGCTGTTCGCCTTCTCTATCACGTTGGGCAATGACTTGATCATAACCCTCTAGATAACCATCAATCATATTGGGTATAAATTCAGGAGGATGCTGTAAATCACCATCTATCATAATGACAGCGTCTACATCAACACTATGGTGAAAACCTGCAATCATCGCTGATTCTTTACCAAAATTCCTACTAAATGAAATAAACTTTACGTGTTTATCTTCTAACGACAATTGCTGTATGTGTTGAATCGTACTATCTTTGCTACCATCATCAATAAATAATAAATCATAGTCATAATTTTTTTCGTTACTGTCTTTCAACATAATTTCAGTCAATCGCTCATATGTTTTTAATACGACTTCTCCTTCGTTATAACAGGGTACAATGACTCTGATTTTCATCCGATTACTTCCTTTACTTATTTCTTAATACTATTTTATCAATTTATTCATAAAACGCGCTAGTATTGTTCTTTAATTTTACAAAAAATTAATAAAGTTGCAAGCGAACTAGTTTTTAAAGCTATTTTATTTTTTTAAGTAGGCTTATCATTTGTACTATTTTAAATCGCCAATGCTAACATCATCAGGATCTTTCCCTTGTCTTGCATTGCGATTCAAACTATCAATTTCTGCAATTTCAGCTAATTCCAAATTAAAATTAAATAAATCGAAATTTTCTTTAATTCGTGAAGGTGTCTGAGACTTAGGTATAATGATACGATTATGTGCTAAGTGCCAACGCAACACGATTTGAGCCGGTGTCTTGTCGTGTTGTTGGGCAATATGTTGAATTGTTGAATCATCTAATAATCCGCGATTGCGCATTAATGGCATCCATGCCGTTACAGTAATATCGTGTTTATCGCAAAAGTCTTGAACATCCTGTTGATTAAAGTAAGGATGCAATTCAATTTGGTTAATTTGTGGAACGATATTTGTTTCTTGCATTAATTTTTCCAAGTGATGCATTTTAAAATTACATACGCCAATCGCTTTTACTTTACCTTCATGATATAAATCCTCTAGTGCTTTATATGTTTCAATATATCGTCCATTCTGTTCACATGGCCAATGAATCAAGAATAAATCAAAATAATCAAGACCCATGTTATCTAAAGAACGTTGGAAATAGGCTTTCGTCTGTTCATAACCTTGATGATCATTCCATACCTTAGACGTGATAAACAATTCTTCACGTGGCACACCACTGTTCTTTAAAGCCTGTCCTAATGATGCCTCATTGCCATAAAAATATGCAGTATCAAATGCACGATAGCCGGTTTCTATAGCTTGTTGAATGACTTTCGGCATATCTTCATCAGTAATTTTATAAACACCAAAACCTACTTTGGGCATAGGATAGCCATTATTTAATAATTGCGTATCATTCATCTAAAGTCTCCCCTTTTAAGTTGCCTATTGTTGAGTTAAGCTTATCGTAAGTACAGATTATAATACAAATAAAACATACTCAATTTAACAGTGAAAAATTTTCTTAACATCGTTAACTTAACCATCATGCCATATAAAAAAGAGCAGGAATCAAAGTCAATTATGACTGTGCTTTCCCACTCCAATAAATAAGTCACCCCATATGCTATGCTTTAATCTTTTGCATGAGACTCATCTTCATCTTCTTCGCTAATGGTTGGTCTGTTTTCAAGATATTCATATTTTAAAATAACCCAAATAATTTGATGATTTTCAACTTCAGAAATATACCAACGATCATAAGTTGTATCAACATAATCATCTTTCTGAAGGTTAGTGTTTTGAGCTTGTAGCCAACCACCTATCGTATCAATATCTTCTGAGTCAGCAAATTGAATATCAAACTTTTCATTTAAATCATCTAATAATACTCGACCATTAATTTGATACGTATGGTCATCTAATTTAATAATATCGTTAACTTCATCATCATCAAATTCATCACGAATTTCTCCAACGATTTCTTCTAAGATATCTTCCATTGTTAAAATACCAGCTGTACCACCATATTCATCAATGATTAAACTGATATGCACATGCTCACGTTGCATGCGAATTAATGCATCACTAATTCTTGTTGTTTCAGAAATCATTGGCAATTCATGAATATAGTTTGCAATTTTAATAGGTTTACCAGAGGCATATTCAGTTAAGAATTCTTTAACGTTAATAAATCCTTTGATATGGTCTTTGTCACCATCTTCTGTTATAGGATAACGTGTGAATTGATATTCCTTTATGGTGTCCAAGAGTTCATCAACATTAAATGGTTCATTTAACGTTACCATTTGAGTTCGTGGAACCATGATATCTTTAGCATTTCGTTCGTCAAAAGAAAAAATATTCTGCATATAATTTAATTCTGTTTGATTAATTTCTCCACCATTATAACTATTGTTAATAATAATTTTAATTTCCTCTTCAGACATCGCATCGCTATGTGCATCAGGATCTACACCGAAAATGCGGATAATCACTCTAGCGGAGCCATTCATCAACCAAATCAATGGTTTCATGACGTTACCAAAGTAATATAACGGTCTAGAGTATACTAGCGCTAGTTTTTCGGTATGTTGAATAGCCAGCGATTTAGGTGCCAATTCACCTAAAACAACGTGTAAATAAGTAACAATGATAAACGCGATAACAAAGGAAATTGTTGTTGTTAAAGCATCAGGTAAATGTAACAACTCAAACAATGGATGTAACAATTTGTCAAAGGTAGGTTCTCCTAACCACCCTAAACCTAAAGATGTTACAGTTATACCTAATTGGCATGCTGATAAATAGTAATCTAAGTTGGCGATCATACGTTTAACAATTTTTGCGTTACCGTTACCTTCATCAGCAAGTTGTTCTATCCGAGTTGCACGCACCTTTACTAAGGCAAATTCTGAGCCAACGAATACAGTTGTTAATGCTATTAAAAGAAAAAATATAACTAAATTTATTATGGTCGCAGTTTCCAATTAATCTCCCTATATCTAGGGATTCACCTCCAAAATATATGTCCCATTGGGAAACAAGATTATGAATTCACTTGGTTTCATGACATTAATACTACAAGTTAAATCCTTCCCATTGTGACACCCCCATAAAAAATTGCATTACTCTTATTTTATCATAATATAATTGCGAATAGTGGCATTTCGTTCATTTTAATATCATGTTTAACAAAAACATCGAGGTACAATCTTCTATACATTATCATACGTTTCTATTTTACTAAATATTTTTGCGTTTTTGTGGTATATTTATTCGAACATGATTGGAAAATAGATCCTTTCTTTGGTTTATTAACGCAAAAATACTTTTATGTAAAGTATTTAACAGTCATTGGCAAAAGCAGTACATTATTATACAAATTTTAATAAAAATCCATTCATAATTAAAAGAGAGCGGCACTACGAATTCATAATAAATTCGTAGTCCCGCCCCGGCAATGATGTCCAGACACTTAATGCATATACTAAACAAAAATACCACCTTTGGGATTCAGTATAAATTCATTTATAGTTATTATCTTGATATTAACTTCTCCAACTTCATGAGAAGGTCACTTATTCATCCATTGCCTTAGATGCTTCGATTTCATGTTCTCTTAATTTAGGTTTGAGGAAACCATACATTAAAGCTGACACAATCGTACCAATAATTAAAGCGATAAATGTTTGCACAAGATGATGATAATCTGTTGCAAAAATAACGATAATACCACCATGCGGTGCACCAATGCTTGAACCTAATCCTAATGCAATGGCACTACCGACTCCTGACCCTACCATCATTGAAGGAATCACACGCAATGGGTCTGCAGCTGCAAACGGAATTGCACCTTCTGTAATGAAGGAGAGACCCATAACATAGTTTGGTATGATTGAACCACGTTGTTCTTTCGTAAATTTACGTTTAAAAATAATCATCGCAGTTGCAATTGCTAACGGTGGAATCATTCCACCAATCATTGCTGCAGTTATAGGTGCAGTGTTACCCTCAAATAATGCCGCAGTTGAAAAGACATAAGCTGCTTTGTTGAATGGACCACCCATGTCGATGGCCATCATAGCACCAATAACCAAGCCAAGTAACATAATATTCGCACCTGATAAACTGTTTAAACCATCAAGTAATAATTTATTCAACCAAGCTGCAGGTGGGTTAAATACGTATACCATAAGCAAGCCTGTAATTGTCACACTTATGAGCGGATAAATTAAAGTTGGTTTTAAACCTTCTAGTGCTTGTGGTAATTTACGCGTCATATATTTAATACCTTGAGTTAAGTAACCGGCTAAGAAACCAGCAATGATACCACCGATAAATCCTGAACTACCTGTAACTGCAAGCATACCACCGACTAAACCAGCAGCAAAGCCTGGTTTATCCGAAATACTACGTGCAATAAATCCAGATAATATCGGAATAATTAATTGAAAGGCACTTTTATTACCAATGTTCCAAAGTTGTTCAGCAAAAGCATTATATTCTGAGCTATCAGGTTTAAATGAGTTAGCACCAAATAGAAATACAATGGCCATTAAAATACCGCCCGCAATAACAAGTGGTAACATATTAGATACACCATTCATTAAGTGCTTATAGAATGCTTTCCCAAAACTTTGTTTTTCATTTTGTTCACTCGCATTTCCATGTTGACTATCGCCACGTGCAATAAAAGGTTTGCGACTCGTATCAAGTGCGGTGTTTATCAATTCTTCTGGGCGTTTAATGCCATCCGCAACCGGTACTTCTACCACATTTTTACCATCAAAACGGTCAGTTTCTACATGAACATCAGCTGCAACAATAATACCTGATGCACGGTCAATATCTTGTTGGGTTAATTTATTTTTAATACCACTTGAACCATTCGTTTCAACCTTTATTTTTATCCCCATTTGTTCTGCTTGTTTTTTCAAAGCATCTCGTGCCATGTAGGTATGTGCGATACCTGTTGGACAAGCTGTGACAGCCAAAACATATGGTTCAGTTGAATCAACTGATGAATTTGCCTCTGCTGCTTCTTGTTCTTGGGCTTCTTTTTCTTCTTCTTTTGTTGCTTCATCATCAGCAGCATCAATAATTTGGAGTACTTCTTCAGGTGAAGTTGCATCTAGCAAACGTGCTGTCACTTGCTCATCCATTAAGATTCCTGACAATTTAGCTAGTGCATCTAAATGTGTTTGAGCACCGCCTTCAGGAGCTGCAATCATAAAGAATAAGTGGGCTGGTTGCATATCTAAACTTTGGTAATCAACGCCTGCTTTAGATTTACCAAAAGCAATCGCTGGTGCATTAACTGCTGCTACTTTGGCATGTGGGATAGCAATACCTTCTCCTATACCTGTTGTACTTTGAGCTTCACGATTATGAATCGCTTCTTTAAAAGCTGTTACATTATTTAATTTTCCTGCAATATTTAATTGATTGACGAGTTCATCAATCACACCATTTTTATCAGTAGCAGTTAAATCCATAGCTATTGTTTCTTTAGTAAGTAGCTCTGTAATTCTCATCAATATCACTCCCCATCAAGTACTGTCATTGTAACTTGATCTTTAATTTTTTCTATATCGTCTCGTGTGGCTAAGTCATCATTAAATGCTGTAGCAGTTCCTGCTGCAACGGCTTGTTTAAATGCTTCTTGAATTGACAATCCTGAAGTTAAACCAGCTACCATACCAGCTACTGTACTATCTCCAGAACCTACCGTATTAATAACCTTACCTTGAGGGTTTTGTGCCTTAATACTTTGCTGTTGATCGATATATATAGCACCATCGCCACCCAATGTTATGATTACTGACTGAGCACCTTGTTCTAATATTTTACGACCATAATAAACGACATCCATATCATTTTGAATCGTGATATCAAACATCTCTTCAAGCTCATCTTTATTTGGTTTAATAAATAAAGGTTGAAATGGTAGTATCGTATTAACCAAATCCTTTTCAGCATCTACAACAAGCTGTGCACCTGTTTCTTGAGTAATTCGTGCAATTTGTGCATAGGCATCACTTGGAATACTTTGTGGCACACTACCAGCTATAACAACAACATCTTCTGACGTTGTTCGCTTAATTCGATTAAGCAATGCTTCGAATTGTTGTTTACTAATATTGGGACCTGGTGCATTTATTTCAGTTTCTTGACCAGATTTCAATTTAACGTTAATACGTGTATCTTCATCTACAGTAATAAAATCCGTATAAATCTCATTAGCTGCGAGCGTATCTTTTATAAATTCACCTGGAAATCCACCAGTAAAACCTAACGCCGTTGAAGGTATTTCTAATGTGCTTAGCACTCTAGAAACATTAATACCTTTACCCCCAGCAAATTTATGTGTTGTCGTCGCTCTATTTAGTCCACTTAATTCAAATCCATCAGTAAACATAATGTAATCTATAGAGGGATTAAAAGTAACCGTATAAATCATGACAAACCTCCTAAAATATGATAACGTTCTTGGAATTGTGCCAATGATGGTTCTGTTAACGCTTCTTTTGACGTTAAAATGGTCACATCTGCATCATCGTCATTAATCCTTGCAAAATAGACTTGTTTAAACTTCGAATGGTCTACCAAGACAAATGACTCATTTGAACGTTGAATTGCCATTTCTTTGATTAATGCTTCTTTTTCGTCTGGAGTTGTTAATCCATGCTTTAAATCAATACCATTCATGCCTAAAAATGCTTTATCAAAACAATAGCGTCTAACTATCTCTAATGCTGAGGCACCCACCGTAGCTAATGTTGTATCTTTAACTTCTCCACCAACCATAAGCGTTTTGATACCTTTTGCTAACAACTTTTCAACATGCGTTAAACCATTTGTAACTACAACAATGTCTTTCGCTGTAATGAATGGAATCATTTCTATCGTTGAAGATCCCGCATCTAAGAAAATGCATTCTCGATCTTGAATCAAAGCTGCAGCATACTGTGCAATTTCTTTTTTCTCTGTTAAATTCGTTGCAAGCTTATCTGACAATATTGGTTCCAACACCCTGTTATGTACAATGGTTGCACCACCATGAACCCGTTGAAGTTTGCCCATCTGTTGTAGTTTCGATAAATCACGTCTTATTGTCGAAGCACTACATCCAATACGATTTATTAGTTCTTGGAGTGATAAAAAGTCTTTCTTATTCAATTCTTGGAGGATTAAATCATATCGTTTTTCAGTTATCATTGCCTCACCTCATTTCACTTCACATTATAATGTTCGCGCTTACATTTTTCAATCAAAAGTTATCAAAAACTGTCAAAAACAATCACAATTCGCAGTTTTGTCACAAAAACCATTTTTTAATAATATGTTCACACATCAAAATAAAAACCGCCAAATGCTTTTGAAGCACTTAGCAGTTCGTAAGAAGTTTAATACTATTATTCATTTAAATTTATTTCGTAATCTTGGTCTAAGTGTCTTTTCACTAGGCTGTTGAAATTATCCATGCTGAATGATATTAGCGGTTTTGGCTTTCGTAAGGTTTATTAAATCTTTGACACCTACAATAATTTGAGCACCTCGATGCCCGCCACTAACGTATATTGATTCTTGTTGCAGTGCTGACTCATCTATAGTCGTTGGGAATAAATGTTTCATGCCTATAGGTGAACAACCACCACGAATATATCCTGTAACTTTTTTTAACTGTTCAAGTGGCATTAAGTTTAATTTCTTTTCTTGAACTACATGTGCTGCCTGTTTTAAGTCCAGTGTAGTATCAACCGGTATGACAAATACAAAATGATCGTGATTCGCATTTTCTAGGACCAGTGTTTTATATACTTGTTCAACGGGCGCATGAACAAGTTGTGCAATATGGACACCGTCAACATGTTCTTCACCAATTTCATACGTATTCACTTTATAATCTACACCTGCTTGATCCAACATACGCATTGCATTTGTTTTAGTTGCTTTTTTCTTCTTCATTAATTCGTGTCACCTCATTGTCTTCATTCAAATTTATTTTACGCTGAATAAGCACAATGATTCAAATACAAACAAAACAAAAACACCTTCGATTATCTCAATCATCCGGTGCTAATGTGTATTCTTATCGTTTTCTACTTTGCCATTTTTGTTAATTTTAATATTGTTATCGTGTTGTGTACCAGAATAAGTCACATCTCGACTTGTCTCTTCTATCTTCGTCATATGTGATTCAACTTGTTGCTTTTGTTGCGCATAGTTAGAAGCAATCACTTTGCATTCTTGATCTGTATATTTGTGTGGCTGGTTAGCTTCTATCGTTAAACTTTGTGTCTGTTGTTTATTAGTTCTTTCAGATGCATGTGCTGTAAGATGGTTCACTTTAACTACATTTTCAATAGCTGATACTTTATTTATCTTTGAAAATGTTGATATTGTTTGATGGACTTTAGCCAAAGCTTGTTCATTTGTAGCAATAAACAATAGAAATAACAAACATATCGTTAACAACACTGCGACAGCACTTAAAAAAAGATTCTTCAGTTTCATCTCCTTACCCACATTTCTTCACTTAATTTTTATTCATCTTAACATAAAAAACCGCAAAATATATTGTGTATAATACAATTTAAACCAACTGTAATCTTTGTAACATAATCATCATTCAAAGGATGCAAATGTTACAAAATCACTATGTATTGTAACCTAAATCTAATGTCTAACTTACTTTAATGATGAAACACTTAAAGCGCATGGTTCATTTAATCTAGTGAAGTCTACTATAATGATGCGAAAGTGCCTTATTTATTAAAAGAACTTCAATGTAAAATCACATGTTATTACGTATTGAAGATAAGACACTTTAGAGAACAAGATAAGCTGGGGCCCCAACAAAGAGAATTCCGACAAGAAATTCACCAAGTAATGCAAGTTGAGGCGGTCCCTGACTAAACCAGTTTTTCCTAACAAAGTGAGCTAGGATGACTAAAGCTATCCTCTAAGCAAGTGATCCAATCATACAAACTATTGTATATAAAAACAGTCTGGGAAATAATTATATTTTAGGCTCTGAGTTCTATATTGGCAGTAGTTGACTGGATTGAAAATAGGATGATAGCAAGCTTTTTTCAATCTTAGCCAACCTTGCCGGGGCGGAAATACGAATTCATTATGAATTCTGTCCCGCGCCCTATTGTTTTGGAATTTATGTTCCAGACTGTTAAACATTTTTTAATTCATCTATTAAGTTAAAGATTGTTTTTATTGAGCTTTTGATAAATGTTTGCGCAAGCCTTTTTCTATAAAAATTAGAACAATACCCAATACCATTACTGCAATAGCCATGTATAATGGATACTCAATATTTATATCAAACAATGCACCAGCAACAAGTGGTCCGACAAAATTACCCATACTTGTAAAAGTTGAATTTAATCCTCCAGCAAAACCTTGACGATTTCCTGCAATATTAGAAAAATAATTTGTAATAGCAGGACGAATTAAGTCAAAACCAATGAAAACAATAAAACTAATAATCATAATGGTCCAATAACCGTTTGCCAAGATTAATGTAAATAAGACAATTGCTGAATATAAAAGTGCCCAAACTATAAAAGTTAATTCAGACATATATGATATAAATTTATCAAAGAAAAAGATTTGGAAGATAGCGCCAAATATTCCTCCACCCACAATCGCAATAGAAATATCAGCTGGTGTGTAATGTGCTTTATATGATGTGTATAAAGAAAATAACGTTTCAAAAGATGATAAGCCAAACGCTAAAATCAACGTTAATAAAATAGGAGTTAAAAAGACTTTCCAATCAATTTTAGTAAATACTTCAGGTTGTAATGTATGATGGAACCCGTCTGTTGTTTGTTGTTTTGGACTATGAATTAAAATGAATGACATTATAAAAGCAATAATGCCTAAACTTCCGGCAAAATAAAATGGCAAGCGATGTGAAAATTCAGCTAGAAATCCACCTATTCCAGGCCCAAGAATAAAGCCAGAATTAATAATAGCCGACATATAGCCAAAGTTACGCGCTTTATCTTTTGAAGGTGAAATATCTGCAATTAAACCATTCACTCCTGGCATGACCATTCCAGCACTGAAACCACCAAGTATTCTTGAAATGATAAGCGTGACAAAAGTATGTCCAACAGCAAATAAAAACTCAGAAACTGCAAATAAAATAAGGCCAATACAGATTATTAATTTTTTTCCTAATTTATCAGCCATAGCGCCCCCAGCAGGAGATATAACCATTTGCGCAAGTGCAAAGGCAGCAACTAGAACTCCTAAATCACGTCCCTTTAAACCTAAATCTTCCAAATAAACAGGTAATACTGGGATGACAAGGCCAATACCAACAAAAATTAGAAAAATATTAAAATATAATATGAATAATTGCTTTTTCAATCACTTCACCTCTTTTGTACTAATTTAATTTTTACCCTACATTTTCATTTCCCTAAAAATTAAAAATTCAATATTATGACATTCTATACCAAATAAATGTTTTTTCGCAATAACGGTGTTTTAAAACTTATTACATACCGTTAATAATCGACATAAATATTTAATTTGAAAACTCCTTTTAATTTGATAAATTTAGCATGAAAGCTGTATGATTATTAACCTATACAATTATTTTAATGAACGATAAGTTTGATACGAAAGTAGTGTATATTATGCAGGGACGGTATATTGCCAGAATTTATTTTATAATCTTGATTGTAATTTCATTATTTGAATCACGTATATTTGAGTTTATGACACTCAATATATTTTTAGCATATATTCCTTTTGAATTATGTTTACTATTAAAGCTGTTCAAACCGAAAAAAGTAATTGAATGGCCATTATTTATTATTTTTAGCTTAATTTTCTTACTCATGGTACCAAATACCTTTTATATGGTGACTGATTTAATTCACCTTAATCAATTTACCTTTAACTTTTATTTAACATTAAATTTAATGGAATGGATTTTCTTCACCTATTTATTATTAGGTGTCTTCTTCGCACTCTATTGTATGACCTTAATTTATTTGGAATTGTATTACTTTACTTCTCACCAATGGATAAATATTATCCTTGTGGCTGTAGTCATGTTTCTGAGTGGATTAGGAATATATATCGGACGTTTCTTACGCTTTCATTCCGTTTTTCTGATTAACCAACCTTTTAAAATTATAGAAAATGTAGTGAGCTCACTTAGTGGTAAATCACTCATCTTCATCTTATTAATGGTTGTGTTACAAGCTACTTTATTTATATTTGCGAAAGGAGTGCGTCATACACAATGAGTTTTAATATCATTCTTTTAATAATTAGCATTATTATTTTGCAACTAATCGTTGGCCATTTCTTTCATTCAATCGGATTTAAACTGTCATTAAGTTTGCTGTTAACCTGCCTTCCATTTGGCATTGGTGTTTTCTTAATACAATTATGCTATTTTGAACGCCGATATCCACATTGGGAAGTCCCATACCGTACTAAATTACGGTTGAAATATCTATACATTGCCACATTTTTTGAATTTATAATGCTATATATATGTTTGTTTTTAATTGCTTAGAAATAGAAAAAGTGGACAATGTATCCTCCCATTAATGGTAATGTTTGGCGCATTCCTTTGTGCTGGTGCCCCGGTTTATATGGTTGTTATTTGTCTGCTTGTTTTTTAAACTGTTCCATCACGTGGGCTCTGGCTTGTTGATGATCAACGATAGGCCACGGATAGTTTGTTCCTAAATCTATGCCATAATCTTTTAGTGTTTGCGCATGTTTCCACGGTTCATGAACATAGCTGGCAGGTACATTAGCCCATTGGGGCAAGTATGTTTTAATGTATAAACCTTTTTTATCAAACCGCTCACTTTGACGAATCGGATTAAACATTCTAAAGTATGGCACGGCATCTGTACCAGTAGATGCTGACCATTGCCATCCATGCACATTAGAAGCAGCGTCATAATCTATCAATAAATTTTTAAAATAATTTTCTCCCCATGTCCAATCTATAAATAACTCTTTAGTTAGAAATTGAGCCGTTACCATACGCATTCGATTGTGCATAAAACCTGTTTGTTTTAACTCATGCATCGCAGCATCGATAATTGGATATCCTGTTCGTCCCTCTTTCCATGCATTAAAATCTGATTGATTTTCTGACCAAGTTATATGTTTATACTTATCATTAAATGATGTATGTGCCGTTTCTGGATAATAAACCATTAAAACATAATAAAATTCCCTGAATAATAGTTCACGAATAAAGGCCTCATAATTTTCCTCATTATCATGATAACGTTCAAGTAACTGGCGCATGATCTCATTAATATCTAGGAAGCCATATGCAAGTGCAATGCTCAACTGACTTGTCAGTGTTTCTGGTAAGTACTCTCTATAATATTGATAATGCTCAATATTATTATTTAAAAATGCTTGCCATTGTTGCTGACTTTTGGCCTCCCCAATATTTATATGCTCAGTCACTTTTTTAACTGATGTATTATCAGCATTGATGATTTGTTGCTTTAATTTATCAAGTTGATAAGGATAACGTCTTCGTTGTCTCAATTGAGGGCGATTTGCTTTGTAGAAGCTGGTGAATACCTTATATGGTTGTCCTTGCTGATTTAACGTGCGACTAGGTTGAAAATAATGATTTGCACGTACATTAACGATTGCTATTTTTTGCGCTTGTATCTCAGATTTAACATGTAAAATATCGCATTCACAATTGTGAAAACTCATAATATCGCTTGGAAATACTACCGTGTCGATTTCTTTCTGTTCACAAAATGAAGCAAACGCTGTATATGGAAACACAAAGGGCTTAATTCCTATCTCAATCAGTTGTTGTATAAACTGAGTAACTGCCTGATGGTAAAATGTCCGTTTTAATGGTGCTTCATCTTCAAATAATTCTAAGGGAATCACACAGTAACATCGTTCGATATCTGCTTGATTATGATTTAAGTACTCAAACATTGGATTTTGTTCTAATCTGAATACTCTATTTAATACTAAAGCGATATTCAAACTACATCACCTCACTTTAACTTTGATATTTTATTACCCCATCTCGTCTAACAACAAGCATGATAAAGATGGACGATTTCGGACACAAAATCCACTAGGTTTTGTGCCCGAAATCGTTCAATTGATTATTCTATTGATATATTTAACATTTTCCTATATTAGCCCTAACCAATTCCAGTAAGTCATACTAAAAATTACAATCAAAATATAACCTACAATAGTCAGCGGTACCCCAGTTTTCAAGAAATCCTTAACTGTAAATGTCCCTGTACCATATGCCAACATATTTTGAGGTGCACTTACCGGCAACAAGAAACCAAAGCTGATAACAAATTGTTGAATAAGTACAAATCCAATAGCTTGATCTCCTAAATGTAGCGTTGATGTCAATGAGATGAATACTGGAATCAGCGCAGAAGATAAGCTGGTCGCACTAGCAAAACCAAGATGAATTAAGATATTAAACAATGTTATCAAAGCAATCGTCGTAATCAATGGCATTGATTCAAGCCCAAGTAATCCAAATGTCTTATCACTTAACCACTGAGCTGCACCAGTCTTCAACAATACATTACCAAGTGATATACCAACTCCAAAGACAATAATCGTCCCCCATGGAATTGTTTTTACTACACCATCCCACTTTATAACACCAACTTTAGGCATAAGCATAACACCTAATGCGACAACTGTAATTGAAGCTGAGTCAATAGGATGTACCACTTTTTCTGTTGACCAGAATAATAACAATAAGATAGAAATAACGATTAATCGCCATTCACGTGCTGAAACAGGGCCTAAATCTGTTAACTGCTGTTTAATCAAGTCTTTACCACCCTCAATAGCATTATGTTCAGGTGGCATTACTTTCATCATAATGAAAAATAACGCTATCGACATAAGTATTGACCAAGGCGCTGCAAATAAAAACCATTCACCCCATGAAACATCGTGTCCCAAACTTTGGTTGATAAAATTGATGGCAACGATATTTTGTGCCGCAGCCGTTTTAATACCAATATTCCAAATGGAAACTGCCTGTACCGAAGTAATAATTAATAACGCTGCTAAACGACTGTCTTTAGAAACTTTAAATGCTGCAATCATACCTAATAAAATTGGCACAACCGCACCTGCACGTGCAGTTGCAGATGGTACAAAAAACGCCAATAAAATGGATACTAAAATAGCACCAATAACTATGTTACGCGTTTTATTTCCAACAATTGATAATACGAGTAAAGCGAGACGTTTATGCAAATTAGTTTCTTGCATAGCTGCAGCTAAAAAAAGTGCAGCAGCAACTAAAGCTACAGCTGAAGATGAAAACCCACTAAATGCTTGAGTTAAAGCATTACCAGTTCCTAACAAGTCATTACCAGTTAAGATAGCATCGCCTGCTTTAGGGTTTCCTAAATGCTTCGCTAAATCCTGTACTGGACTAAATCCCATTATTAAAATAATTAATCCTAAAATTAACGTTGCAGAAACTGGGTAAATCACTGCTTCTGTCACCCACATAATAACAGCAAAGGCTAAAATTGCTAAGGCACCTTTAGCCATTACTGGTAATCCTGTTGGTGTTGGTAATAACAAAATGACAATTAAAGCAATAAAGCTAATAACAATCCAAATAGGTTTGTATCCCTTTGTCTTTTCTTTTTGGCGTGTGTGTGGTATATCTTGACTCCCTTTCTCCATCATATTTCACCCTTTGCTTATTTTTCATTTTTAGTATAACAACTAAACAACAATAATGACGTGAAAATTTGCAAATAACACACAATTTTCACACTTTTTAGATTATTACAAATAAGCAATATTATTTAGCTTGTTTTAATGATTGTTTAACTTTCATAACTGCATCTGCAGATAAATCGAGTTGTTGTTGCTCTGATTCTGATAATTTAAGTTCTATAACTCGTTCGACGCCTTGTTTGCCAAGTACGGTTGGGACGCCAAGGCAAATATCACGATAGCCATACTCCCCATCTAAAAATGCAATAGTTGGAAGAACACGTTTTTGATCTTTTAAAATAGCTATAACCATTTCGTATAACGCAGCAGCCGGTGCATAATATGCTGAACCATTACCTAATAAATTTACAATTTCAGCACCACCATCTCTTGTACGTTGGATAATATATTCTAGTTCTGAAGGTGATAGTAGCTCGGTAATAGGTACACCGTTTACTTGAGTAGACGATACGATAGGAACCATAGTATTACCATGACCTCCAAGAACAAGGCCAGTAATATCCTGTACGGATAGATGTAATGCTTCGGCTATGAATGTTTTGTATCTTGCCGTATCTAAAATGCCTGACTGCCCCATCACTTTATTTTTTTCAAAACCAGTGGATTGCAGCACGGTATAAGTCATCGCATCAACCGGATTGGTTAAGACAATAACGAATGCTTGTGGACAATAGCGGACAATTTGTTGAGAAATATCTTCCATAATACTTTCATTAATTTGAACTAAATCGTCACGACTCATACCAGGTTTTCTTGGTACACCTGCAGTAATAATGACAATATCTGAATCTGAAATATCCTCATAATTTGACGTTCCAGTCACAACACTATTAAACCCTAATACTGGTCCACTTTCTTGAATATCTAGCGCTTTTCCTTTTGACATACCTTCGAATTTAGGCTGGTCAACAATAACGACATCTCCAACCTCTTTTTGTGCTAATAAGAAAGCTAGTGTTGCACCTGTATTTCCTGCACCAATGACTGATATTTTATTTCTGTTTATCATATGGTTTCGCTCCTTTTATATTATTTTATAAAAATTTTAATGCATATACGTATTTTGCATACAAAATCATTTGTAGAAACCGCTTACATAATTACTTATAAATACAATTAAAATACTTCTGTCTGGGTGCATCTATTAATACTATTTCATTAAGATTTTAGATACACACCAGATAGAATGTTTAAGCGCTTATTCATTATTATATGAAACTTTTATAATGTTTCAAGCATATATCATCTTTTATTTATCCAAATATCTGATGGTGCAAACCAAAAACATAAATAATTGTAAAGAAAGCTGCTCCAGACAATAAAGTCAGTATTGCTGTTAATATTAATGTACGTTTAAAGTGTCTAACAAACGCTACAAATAATAACCCTAAATTATAGGCAAAAAACAAACCAAAAAAAGTCATTGTAATAATAATTTGAGAGTAAAAAATATTTGATAATAAAATAATTACTGCAAATATGAGATAAGGAATCATAATAAATCTAAATTCAAAGTTAAGCTGCTTTTGTTTAAAATCTTCATTATTCATTAACTTTACCTCCTGCTTAAAACGAAAAAGTTTTCTTACATATAATTTTATGTCAAAATCCACACTACAACAACATAAATGAGTTACTTTAAATTCTGCTCGTAAATAGCAACACTTTATTTTGACTTAATTTATTTAGAAGCAATTATAATTTAATCATTACAAGAACGAAAAAGTAGTATTCATTTAAACAACACAAACTTCATCGAACAATTATTTTATGTCACAACGTTAATATGTGTCGTTCTAATATACGACATTGCATACTTTGCATTTTCCCAAGCCACAGTGTTATAATATGGTTAACAAGGATTTCCACATGGAAACACCAATCCCCTCACTACTTGCGATAGTGAGGGGATTTTTTAGGCGTTGGCTATGCGTCGCCTATTTTTTCTTATTGTTACGCGTACGTAGCCAATACGTAAATAACGCAACAATACAACCACTAATAACTGTGGTTGTGATGTGAACAAGGATTTCCATCATGGGCAACACCTCCTCCCTGCGTCGACATTTGACGCCTGAGAGGTAGGCGACTTTATTATTATATCATCTATGTATTTGTAAAGATATCTCACTTCTGATATGCCATGTCATGTAAATTGAAGCATATCGAGATTATTGCGCAAACGTTCAACATCAATATGTTCACCAATGATAACTATTGTAAGTGGTACCTCTTTGTCTACCTCACCATAACTAGGTAATCCATGTGCATATTGAAACTCATAAATCACATCAGCACAGTCTCTAAAACGGACAAAACCTTTCAAACGAAAAACATTTTGCGGTAACTTTAATATAAATTGATAAAATAATTGTCTATCTATTGGTCCACTAAATGTATACTGCATGCTCTTAATGCCATGATGATGTGCATGCTTAGCTGGTGACTTCATATTATCAACATGCTTAATATTATTAAATGTAGTGATATCTAATTGACCAAACGTAGTGTAGCATGTGGTTGCTTGCGGATTAATTTGGGTTAACTCAGCGCTCAGTTTTTTCTGCTCCTGATCATTAATTAAATCCATTTTATTGATAATAATCATTGAACTATAGGCCAATTGTTCTTCCATTAACTCTACCGTTGTCAATGAATAACGATGTCTATGAAGAAATCGAGAAGCATCTAAAATCCCTATCATCTTAACTTCACTAATTAAATGAATCACTTCAGGATCCTGACATGCCATCATGATTTCTAAAGGATGTGCAATTCCAGTTGCCTCAATAATGATGTGTGTTGTTTGACCATCCGCAATAATATTTTTTAACTGCGCTACTAAATCTGCTTTTAAATCACAACAAACACAACCATTAACTAAAGCATTTATGGCAACCTCATTATTGAATGTTAAACTGTCAACGTCAAAAGTACCAAATTCGTTCATAATAATTGTGATTTTCTCATCAGTTTTTAATAAATATTGCATATACTCTTGTAGAAAAGTGGTTTTACCACTACCTAAAAACCCGGAAACTATAGAAATATATGTGTTTCTGCAATTATGTTTTTTCAATTTTTATTCTCTTTTCTATTTAAAATTTCTAAGTAAATGATAATGAATATATAAAAATTTATGTTTATACTTGATTATACGTGTGTTTTCTTCTAAACTTTAGTCATACTTTAATTTTATCATGACATTGAAATGAAATGTGTCAATAAATATATTTTGCACAACACTAACGGGATTTAATCCGAAAAAGAGAAAACGGATAGAATGTCTGGAGGAGAACTTTAATGTCTGAACATCACAATTTAAAAGAGCAGCTATGTTTTAGTTTGTACAATGCTCAAAGACAAGTAAATCGCTACTACTCAAACAAAGTCTTTAAAAAGTACAACCTTACTTACCCACAATTTCTAGTATTAAGTATATTGTGGGATGAGTCACCAGTAAATGTTAAAAAAGTCGTTACTGAATTAGCATTAGATACTGGAACAGTTTCACCACTTCTTAAACGAATGGAACACGTTGATTTAATCAAACGTGAACGTTCTGAAGTTGATCAACGTGAGGTCTTTATACACTTGACAGAAAAAAGTGAAGGCATCAAACCTAATCTTAAAGATGCTTCTTCTAAAGTGGCAACCGCTTCATCGCTTAGTGCAGATGAAGCACAAGAACTGAACCGTCTTCTAGGTAAAGTTATTAACGCATTTACTGAAAACAAAGAATAATTATAGTATCAGCGTCATGTGAATTAAAGTTGTAACTGTTATTTTTTTAAACGAAATCTTTAAATAAAATGTCCCATCAATTGATATTAATTGATGGGTTTTTTATGTACACATTGAATTCTTCTACCTAGCTCCATAGAAATGACTACTTTTTCCCTTTCCACTTTAATTTACTACGTGAAGGTTAAACATATCCATTCAAAAATAAATCGTCATTTCATGACGTATTCATAAATATCGTTTAATATACAACTTTAGTCTAGTTTATAAGTTCTAAACTAATAATCAGTAGCTAGGAATGAATTTAATATGCTATGATAATGTAGTAATTTTTTAAGATTCATGAATATAAATAAGATATTTAAGAAGGTAGGTTAATCTATGTTTTTACTTGAGTTAATCAAAGGTATCATTCTAGGTATCGTTGAAGGACTTACTGAATTCGCTCCTGTATCATCAACAGGTCACATGATTTTAATGGATGATATGTGGTTGAAATCCACTGATTTTCTAGGAAGTGAATCTGCTTTTACATTTAAAGTAGTCATTCAATTAGGGTCTGTTTTTGCTGCATCTTGGGTCTTTAGAGAACGTTTTTTCGAATTATTACATATTGGAAAACAACATCAAGCACCGATAAGTGAAGAGTTTCGCTCTAAACCACGTCGTTTGAACTTGTTACACGTACTTGTCGGTATGATTCCAGCCGGTATTTTAGGTCTAATGTTTGATGATTTAATTGAAAAATATTTATTCAGTGTTCCTACTGTAATGATTGGGTTATTTTTAGGTGCCATTTATATGATTATTGCGGATAAATATAGTGAAAAAGTTAAGCACCCACAAAATGTAGATCAAATTAATTATTTCCAAGCATTTGTCATTGGTATTTCTCAAGCCATTGCAATGTGGCCTGGATTTAGTCGCTCGGGTTCTACAATTTCAACGGGTGTACTTATGAAAATGAATCACAAAGCGGCATCTGATTTTACATTTATTATGTCAGTACCAATTATGCTAGCAGCAAGTGGTTTATCTTTAATTAAACACTATGAATATATTCACTTAGCACACATACCATTTTATCTTTTAGGTTTCCTAGCAGCATTTATCGTTGGGTTAATCGCAATCAAAACTTTCTTACATTTAATCAATAAAATTAAATTAGTACCATTCGCTATATATCGTATTATCTTAGTAGTAATTATCGCTATTCTTTACTTTGGTTTCGGCATTGGTAAAGGGATTTATTAATTTAATACATTGTGTATAGCACTATTTACTGATGGTGTTATTCATGAAAAGATTATGGAAAATATAGATACGTCTCTAATCAAATAATAATGGCAATTTCTATTGGAATAATGTAGAAATTGCCATTTTTCTTATTCAAACTATATTTACCATGTTGTAGTTGTAGACCTACTATTTTTCTTAAGATCAGGAATTAGTTCCTGAGTCCCTTTTTATAATGATGTCATTACTATTTAAACGAATATTTAGACATATACCAATACAGTATATTTATCGTTTATACTAGAGTGTCATAGGGTAATGAATAAGATAAGCATATGAACTGGAGGCAATATCTATGGATCAAAAGAAAAGACATCTAATTAAGACACTAATAAACGTTTTACCTATTTTTATTGTGCCCTTAGTTACTGAACGTAAACATATCAAAAATCATTCTGAAGTCAAAAAAGTAACTGCTGCAACATCACGTGCATCTAAAACTGTAGCTAATAAAGCTACTGACGTTAAAGAATTTGTTATTGATAAAAAACAAGAACATGATAACAAACGAGAATTGAAAAAAATTGCAAAAGAAAATGATCCTGAATATATTGAGAAAAAAGGCGAAAAATTAGCGAAGAAAAATCGCAAAGAAGCCGATAAAATGGATAAAAAACTTCAAAAAAATATCGAACAACGTCATAAAGAAGAAGCAAAGGCACGTGAAAAAAATGAGAAACAGCGTATAAAAGATTTAAAGAAAACTCAAAAGTATCAAGAAAAAGTAGGCCTAACACCCGGCGCATTAGATGATGAAACAGAGAAAAAAGGCGAAAAATTAGCTAAAGATAACAAACATGATATTAAAAAACTGGCTAAAAAGTTACAAAAAAACATCGAACAACGTCATCATGATGAAGAAAAAAATCGTGACAAGAATAAAAAAGCACGTATTAAAGAAATAAAAAAATATGAAGAACATGATGCTCAAAGTGTAACTAAACAAAATAATAAAGAAACACATCATGAGTCTTAACAAGATGACATCGATTATCATTGATGGAGATGCTTGTCCTGTCATTCAATCTGTTATTGAATTAACCTCAGGGACAGGCATTTTTGTTATAATTGTACGTAGCTTCAGTCACTATACAACGCAGACTTATCCAGAACACGTTAACACGATATATGTCGATGATGGACCGGATGCAGTGGATTATAAAATCGTTCAATTAGCGCAAAGTAAAGATATCGTTATCACGCAAGATTATGGTTTGGCGTGTCTATTGTTAAACAAAGTTAAAACAGTACTACACCATAAAGGCTATATATACAATAGTACTAACATTGACATGTTGATACAACAGCGTTATAACCATGCTCAACTTAGAGCACAAGGTGGTCGGCACAAGGGACCGGCTCCTTTTTCTAACAAAGATCAGCAACACTTTGAACATATATTTCGACGTGTACTCTCTCAAATATAGGAGGCATTTATCATCATGAAAAAAATTGCAGTTTTCTGTGGCGCAAGTAAAGGCAGTAATCCAACCTATGTCAACGAAGCATATAACTTAGGAAAATATATGGCGCAACAAGGTTATGAACTCATTTTTGGCGCTGGTTCTGTAGGCATTATGGGTGCCATACAAAATGGTGTACTAGATCACAATGGCACTGTTATTGGCGTCATGCCTAAAGAATTAGATACTAAAGAAATTACGAGCCAACGGGTTTCTGAACTTATTCTAGTGGATTCGCTTCATCAAAGAAAAGAGAAAATGGCAGAATTAGCAGATGCTTTTATCCTCGCTCCAGGCGGTGCTGGTTCGCTTGAAGAATTTTTTGAAATCTATAGTTGGACACAAATTGGTATTTATCAAAAACCGATTGGTATTTATAATTTAAACGGTTTTTTTGAGCCATTACATCAACTTATTATTCACATGATTCAAGAAGGCTTTATTGACGATAAATATAAAGCTTTAGCACCTCTATATCACACAAAAGAAGACTTACTACATGGGCTTCAAAACGCTAAACCACTTGGCGAAAGAAGTTACGATTAAAAAAATAGTCGCCCACACGAGCGGCTATTTTTTTATTTGAGATTTTTATAATACCTAACTTGCATTTTAAGTGGATGATATTTATTCAATTCAGGAAATTCGAAACGATCAAAGACTTTCATCCCTATTTTCTCCATCACTTTTCGTGACGATAAATTTGTCTCTGCCGTTAGACTGTATATGTCATAAACTCCCTTTTCTTGTGCATATTTTAGCACAGCTTCAGCGCCTTCAGTTGCAATACCATTTCCCCATACCTCTGGAATTAAACGCCAACCTATTTCATAAAATGGTAAATTATTAAATGGATATTGGCTATCTTTTGGAATATAATTCAGACCAATAAACCCAATCCACTCATTAGTTTCTTTTAATTCTACTGCAAATAGACCTATCCCCGTTGCTGTAATATTTTTTTGCATTTGTTTCATATCTAACGCTGAACGGCGATAACTTAATAAACTAGGAAAATAACGTCTAACTTGTGGATTTGCATTCAATTTTTGAAATGGTAATAAATCATTTTCTTCCCAATCACGTAATTTCAATCTTTCCGTTTCTATATAAACAGTCATTCTGCTTTCACCTCATCGCTTCATTCTGTAACAGTGCTCTATAAAAAGAAGCGCGTTATGAACAGAAACTCTTCATACCGCGCAACCTACTATATGTTTGTTCTTTGTATCAACTAAGCTTTCGAAATATAACTAATTAATTCGATATGCACAGGAATCTCTTTTAAACGATTACGCTGAGCTTTCGGTGCTGTAAAAATAGCATCAATGAAATCATTTTGATGATTTAATTTATATGTAGCAACAAATGTATCAAAATCCGAATCAAAGTTTGGCAAGTGTGCCACTACTCGATTGATTTCACCTGTAGAATCTACAATTGTACGTCCAGTTAACGTTTCTAATTCACGCCCTAATTCTGGTAAAGTAATATCTTGGCCTTCTAAAATACGAAAATCTTGTTCATGCATTGTTGCTCGCTCCTTTTAAAGTCGATATGTAAACTTGTTCATATACACGTTCTGTATTTATGGTTATACATACCCGGTAACATCAGACATAAAACGGCACAAATTTTTTAACTTGTGACATTGAATCATTGTTGTTGTTTTGGTTGCTTTGATTGCTTCTGTGTATCATTCTTAGTAGATTGTGATGACTGTTGTTTATGCGTCTTATCTTTATCTGTCTGTGTGTTATCTGTATTGTTTGAATTTTGATGCTGATTTTGTTGATCTTTATTTTGGTGGTGCGTTGTTTGATGTTGTGATGACTTCTCTTTACTTTTGTCACTCGTTTTTTCTTTATTATCTTTGTCATCATCTGATGAAGTACTTTGCATCTCTTCTACTTCTTTTTCTAAAGTCTCACGTTGACTTTTATATTTCTCTTTATCGCTTTTAAGTTTCTCTTCTTGCTTTTCTAAATCTTTTTTCTCTTTTTCTAATTTTTGTATATCTTGTTCTAAAGATTGCTTTTCATCATTTCCCTTACCGCATGCTGTTAATAAAAAAATTGCTGCTAATAATAGCACAAGCCCCTTCTTCATGTTTGACTCCTTTGAATATAAGTGAATACTATTATTTTAACATGAAACCACTTTCTAATCATTTGTTATAACTAATCGTGCTTTAATAAATGTTTATCTAGCTACTTATAGTAATTACGATAATTAATTTATTTCAACTTCTATGATATGATTAATCATAATTGATATAATAACTATTATTACTATATCTAAAGGAGCTTAAAATAATGTATGAAATCTACGTCTCAACTCATGCGGGAAAATAATGTCAAATCACTACGACTAAATAATACGGATAGAGAAATATTCGAGAATTACATGACGTATGTACGAGCAGAACTCAGTGTCAATCCGTATGATTCAGAACTAATGCTCAATCGTATATTAAAGCAATTATTGAAGGCAGAAGATAATGGTACCCTTGCTTTGGAATTTTTCAATCACGACCCTAAAGCACACGCAAAACAGGAGATCCGCGCATTGCCAAACGAAACGATCAATAATATTTTTAACTATATTTATCAAAATTTTATGTTTTTAATAGGTGTTTTTTGTTTTTGTAAAGGATTTATTGGGTTCTTTATCGGCGGCAATAACAACCGCATATATCTATACACCTTTCCAATTATTGTCATCATTGGTTTATTTATCATTTTTTTATTTATATGGATGATTTTCAAAACGGTTCAACTTCAATGTTTTAATAATAAAAACTTAGTATGGATATTAACCTACATCGTCATAGGATTACTTATTTCAGCACTCGTCTATGTATTCTTTATCCCACAATCATTCCTTGCAATCGGACCCTATATCACAATTAGCAACTGGCACTTTATTATCGCATCACTCATCATTACACCCATCGCATTCTACACAAAACACCGACACACCAACAAAAACGCCAACACAAGACTATAGGGGCCCCAGCACAGAGAAATGCACCAAGCATTTCTACGGACAACGCAAGCTGGGGTGGGCCCATCATTATGAACTTCCTTAAGAGACTCAACAGATAATATAAATCGGGACAACAATATAAAACATCATAAATAAAGAAACCAGTAAATGAATTTATAAAAAACTCATTTACTGGCTTTTTTCGATGAACGATGCCCCGCCTGGTGCGCATTTGTAAAACTAATTGACATGAGTCTGGAACATAATTATGTTTTAAGTTATGAACTCTATATTAGCAGTAGTTGACTGAATTAAAAATACGCTTATACCAAGCTTTTTCAATCCTAGTCATCCTTTTCAAAAAGATTAATACTTGAGATTTCTATCCAGCATCTTCTAGTTTATATCACAAATGCATCTATAAAAAACCATACAATCATGATAAACATGATGAACGCTTTGGCAATGTTGCTGGTTAAGAAAGCTACGATTGAACCCAAGCTTGCTTTAAAAGCTTTGTTCACATCGAAATCTTGCATAAGTTCAACTGCAAAAACTGCTACAAAAGGAATAATGATAATGCCAAATGGTGGGAAGACAAAACAACCAACGAGCACACCTATAAGTGCAACATACTCACTTATCTTTGAACCACCATATTTATTAACAAAATATTTATTCATTGCAAAATCAGAGATAAACATGAGTACCGTTAACACTATCATTGACACATAAAATATCCATGATAATTCACCATTATTAAATGCGAATTGATAAATTAAAAAACCAACCCACAACATCAAAACAGAGGGTATCACAGGTTTAATAAGTCCAACAAATGCCAAAATAAATGCGAAAATAATTAATAACCACAATAAGACAGTCATATTAAGATATCACCTTTTCTTCAGTAAATTTTTGATCTTTCGTGAAAAAGATTAGCACCATACCAATAAATATTGAGCTTGCTGATACAAAAAAGACATTTTCTAAACCAACCCACTGACTCATGGCACCACCTAATAAATTCCCACATAGCTGCCCAATTACCATCGCATTAGCAAAAAGTGTAGAAGCGTAGCCGGGAAAATCAGGTAAAATATCCTGAAAATAACTGATGCCTAAGCCAAGTAAAATCGCTAAAAAGAAGGCCAGAAAAACTTGCCCAAGCATCATCATATATATGTTATTAAAGATACCAATGCTAAAATAAAACGCACCACCACTTAGTGCTCCAACAATCAATAATGTTCTAGTTTGCAACTTAGTCGCTAACATTCCTAAAATCACCATGAATGGAACTTCTAATCCTGCGCATAAGCTTGCTAATGTCCCCACATAATCTTCAGAAATATGCAACTGTTTTGTTACAAACAACGGCATATTCATGGTATACATCCATTGCCCAATATGTAGCAAAATAAATGCTACAAAAGGCAAAAACAAGGTAACATCTTTCAACATATTCGGCGCTGTGGTTTCAATATGTGCTGTTCCACCAACTTGTTGTTCTCCTGTTAACTTTAAATCTTGATAAAAGAAGACCTGCAATAATAACGTAAATAAAATAATAGTAACTGTTCCTCCGAAGAGTCCAGCGTACCCATTAAAATGGATAAGACGTGAACCTATCAACGGCCCGAAAAGGAAGCCAAAAGAAAACATTGATCGTAACACTGTATTGGCAAATTTAGCATTTTTTCTGGAAGACGATATATTGATAGATTCTCTAGCAGAAGCATATAATTGAGGCATTGCTGGTGCAAATAAACCTTGAAAAATCGCATATGTAATAATAAATAACCAAATATCATGAATATAAAAATATATAGAGAAACTAACTGCCCCCATAAATAAGGCAGTAATAATTAAAAACTTACGATTAATATTATGCGTGTCTGAAAAGCGCGCGACTATAGAATTTATTGTAAATTGACTAACCGCAGCAAGCGCTAATAAAATGCCGAACTGATTGGTTGTCATACCTAATTCATTCGTCGCAAATAATACAAAATAGGGTACCGTAATTGCGATACCCATACCGAGAAGCATCATATTTACCACAAATAATTTATAGTTTTTAATATGGAGTAATGCTTTAAACATAAACGTACCCTCTATCCTTAAAATTAATTAATCTAAATGCCGACAAGGTTAACATGATACATATTGCGGCACGATATCCTATAAATTAGCGTATAAAGTTATACATTAAATTAACAAATGAATCTACTTGTGGCAACTGCAACATATTCGCTTCGTAACTCATAAATGTAGAGCGTATCAGTGGCTGACCTTCAATTAATACTTTTTCACATTCAAATTGATTTTTATCAATGTATTTCATCATAACCTCAGGTAAAATAGTTACTCCTACACCACTCAATAACATCTCTTTACATGTTCCAACTTGATCAACAGTAATGGTTGCATGGAAATCTTGTCCTAAGTTATCATTGTACCATTCTTTAATTTGATTAATATAAATGGGATCTGCTTGAAACTCAATAAATGGAAGTTTATCTACTTCTGCACGCTTATCTTTAGGGTAAATAAAGTAATGTTCATCATTAAATAAATGGGTGTTTGTTAGGTTCATAACCTTATTTCCCCGCGTAATCATAACATGATAATCACGATGATGTGCTTTGATATGTTCAGTCGAACCTACTTGAACTTGTATTTCAACATTTGGAAACTGTGTATTATATAAACTTAAGACATCTGGAAGCAATGTTTGTCCTATCAAAGAAGAACAACCAATAGATATCGTACCATTGACCTCTCCAATATGCGCCTGCATTTTATCGTAAAATAAACGTTCTCGCTTTAACATATCGCGAGCATGCTCAATAATCATAGCCCCTTCTGTTGTAGTAATGAGTTGCTTTTTTGTACGAATAAAAATATCTACGCCAAAATTATTTTCAATTGCTTTTAATCGCTGTGTGACAGCAGGTTGCGAAATATATAATAATTCTGCAGCTTTGCGCAATGTTTTTGTCTCATCCAATGTTATAAGTAATCTATAGTCTTCAATTTTCATAGTTTCCCCCTACAATCCTCTTGCTTATCCATACATAATAAAGTCATAACTAAAACGTTTAGGATTTAAACAGCGCCCATCATAACAATACTTTATAAAGTAAAAGTACTATTAGTGCATAAGTCATTATTTTGGTAAAACATAAAATAATTAAGTAGATAAACCTACATTATAAAAATACTAATTGTCTAATGTAAAATGTATTTTTAAACTCTTGCTAATAATGACAAGCTTCTGTAGAAAGTCCCATCCCTAACTTGCTTTGCTTGTTGAAATATTAACTGCATTTCTTTGTGTTGGGTCCACCCCAACTTGCGTTGTCCGTTGTCTTTCGCTTCGAAAGTCTTTGTGTTGGGGCCCCACTCCAACTTGTGTTGTCCGTTGCTTTTTGTTTTGAAAGTCTCTATAACGGTTTCTCTTGGCTAATGTTAAACATACATGATTTAAATCTTAGTCTTCTGTAAAGCGTTTTTTTCTTTTATGACGTTGCTGTGGTTGAGGTGGTTGATGGTGATGTCGTTTCGCTTTATGTTTCTTTTGATTCATTTTGCGGTAACAATGCATGATTCGTCGTTCAAGTTCATCAAAATTATCATTTATCTCAATCATCAATTGATGTGCTATCATATAGGCTTCATGATACTGTCTTTTAGTGATTTGTTCATTAACTAACGCATTCATTAAGTCATCTTCATCAACAAGCTCATACTTACCAGTAGGCAATACTAAGACATCTAGAAATAAGTCTAATGTTCTAGCATTACCTTTTTGTGTAATGTTTTTGATATTTATATCGAAATAATATTCTAACGGTTGGCCTTTATCATCAAACATTGCTGTAATACTGTACCGTTTCTTTTCGGGTAAAATCTGCAGCCATTGATAATGGTCATCAGCCACAACCATATGCTTTCCAACTACCGTCACCTCAAGCGGTTCACGTACTTTATTCATCGTCACTAAACCGATAATGCCCTTGAATCTTTTATTATTCACCTTAACTTCTATATATTCCCTTTCTATAAGGCGACGCCAGTGACGTTTATCAATATATTTTACTTTCACAGCCACCAACTCCTTGTCATTATTATATTAGACTAACTATCGTCTGTCATCTTATCCGAAACTTTGTATTAATTACATGCATTTATTTGACTTCGATCATTTATATTCTACTATATATTTATGAATTTTGGTAAAATCGATAATATTACTATGAATTTTGAGATTTAAACTAGATTTTCAAAAATTAAAATTTAAACAAAAGCATATCACTTGGTCCATAATGTATATACTCACATCTAAGCTAAAAATCACCTTCACATATCATTATATAATACCGTTGAACCACAAGAAAAATTCTAAAAAAAAAGAACACCTTGTGCCGTTAATAAGCACATGGCATTCTTATTTAATATGAAATCACAATTGTGTTTCAAGTTATGCGTCTATTCTACTGCATAAGCTTTAATAATCTCTTGGTGTTGAGGATACTTTTCTAATAATATTGCTTGTGCCAATAATTCAAAGTGTTCAAATTCAAATGCAGGTTGACACATGCAACCAACAATACCGTATCCTTTAGAATGTTTTAAACTTGAGGCAAATATCGTGCCTTTAGGAACAACACATTGCAAGACATCACCATCAGCAACATTTTGTCCTAACTGTTCAACATAGTATTTACCCTCTGTTGTAATCATATGAATTAAAAGCGTTTCACCACTATGGTAATACCATACCTCATCCGCATCAATACGATGAAAATGAGACACATCTGCATCTTTTAATAGAAAATATATACTGCTATATGATGCACGCTTTTTATCATCCGGTCGTAGCGTTTCTTTATAATAGCCTCCCTCGGGATGAGGCATTAATTCAAGTCGATTAATCCATTCTTCTGCAGATATCATTATTTTAAATCCACGTTATGGAAAACGTTTTGAACGTCTTCCAACTCTTCAAGTGCATCAACTAATTTTTCAAATGTTTCTTGATCCTCAGCTGATAATTCTATATCCGTTTGAGGTAACATTTCAAATTCTGCTACTTTGAACTCTTCTACACCTATTGCACGTAATGCTTCTTGCACTTGCGCAAATTGATCTGGTTCTGCATAGACAACAGTTAAGCCATCTTCATCAATAACATCTCTCACATCAACATCTTGTTCCATTAATGCTTCTAATACATCATCCGCAGACTTTCCTTCAATAGCAAATGTAGCAGTATCATCAAACATATATGCAACAGAACCTGATACGCCCATGTTTCCTCCATTTTTACCAAAAGCAGCTCGAACGTCTGAGGCTGTACGATTTACATTATTCGTTAACGCATCGACAATTATCATAGAGCCGCTTGGACCAAAACCTTCGTATCTAAGATGGTCAAAGTTTTCTTCTCCTGCACCTTTAGCCTTATCGATTGCCTTGTCAATGATATGATTAGGTACTGAATATGTTTTAGCACGTTCTAACACTAAGCGTAATGCTTGGTTTGAATTTGGATCAGGCTCGCCTGATTTTGCTGCAACATATATTTCTTTACCAAATTTAGCATAAATTCTGCTAGTGTTTTTATCCTTTTGGGCTTTTTTCTCTTTAATATTATTCCATTTACGACCCATAATGTCATCTCACTTTCGTTCTTCTAAATTAACACTATTTATTATACATGATTTTCCAACGATTATATATAACATACAGCACGTAAACATGCCAATTTAGTAACAATTCTATTATATCAATATATGTCCGCCTATCATTAACTCATCTTATATCCGATTGTTTTTATATTGATGATTGAGCTTAAATAAAATTAAAAATACTGACAAAGTAAACTTTGCCAGTACAAACAAACTTAGATTTCTAATAATTCTTCGACATCTTTAAATAAGTCATTAAAACTTTCAATATTGTCATCATTCATATAAATGAAAATTTTACGCTCATCTTCTTCTGAACGTTGTTTACTTAATTTTTCTTTGTCGATAAGTCGACGGATAGAAACAAGTAACTTCGTTCTACTTAAATCTAATTCTTCAATCGCTAATTTTAAAAACGATTGCATCAATACTTTCTCTTCTGAAGTATAATCTTTAGCAAGTTTTAATACTGCTAAATCATTAAGCGTCAACTTATATTTTTTATCTATATATTCTGACAATAATTTATGCTTCTTATAAAGATTTAGTAATTGATTTAATTTATCTTTACTCAATACTATTGCACCTCCAAATATAAGCGGACAATATATTATAATTATCTACTATGTTTTAGAGGTTGTCGTTTTCATTTGTTTAATATTCATTGCCAAAATTACCAACACATTTGAATTGAATTGCACTACGCATTAATTGCACACTATTTGAATATTTTTATGATTCTTAATGAATCATAACCTAAATTAACTTTAAAATAGTCTTTCCTGAAGTCATGTTCAATAATTCTCATAGTCGTATGTAAATGATCTTCAATTTCTTTTAATAATTCCTGAGTCCAATTGTATTTTTCACGAATATGGCGATTAATGATGTGATTGATATTACCATTTTTCTCGTCAACTTTTTCCGACTTAATTAATCGAATCGATTGTTCAGCTGCTTCTTCAAAATGAATTAATACTTCTGTATCACCGAAATAGGTAATTGATGCTTCGCTTTCAAATACTCTCCAATCATATAAGAATAATGTATACTGTGCCTCATTTTCTACTACAATATAATTATCTTTAATTGTTCTGGACTGGTTCATCATCCATTTAATTTGACCAATGATGATGCCTAACACCGTTTTAAAACCATTTTCATCAAAGATATGAATTGCATTAAACGAATTTCTACTAAAATATAAGTTAACACCCATACCATCAAATAACTCTGCCGTTTTCAAAAAGGTTTCAATAATTAATGGGGCACTGTTACTCAAGTCGTTTTCATTATTTAAAAATTGGTGGTTCTCTATATTTAAAAATATAACTTTGCTATATGATAAATCAATTTGTGTTAATATTTTTTCGATATTCTGATACTCTAAAATATTTTTTAATAATAAATGTTGACTATCTTCTAGTAAATATGGTTGTTCAAGGTGAGCATTATCAATAAATAAATAATCAAAACCGATACGTTTTATTTGTGATTCTAATGTTTTAAACATGACTGTTTCGTTAAGCAAACAGCTAATGTCTAAACCAAATCTTAAACCAAATTGCTTATTTTGAATTTTTAAAATAAGCCGATAAATTTCTTTTAGTTCTATTACTTCCATATCAAATACAAGCATGATAATACCACGATCACCATTTGCTAATGATTTCTTATAGTTTAAACGTTCTACTACTTGTACATAAATGCGCTCGATATAATCCATAATTTCTAATGATTGAATTTTAAAGGCAATATGCAAATTATTTGCCGCAATTTTTTTAAACATATCTCCAATTTCAGCATCACTCAGATTATTAATTAATGTTCCAATACCAAAATTAACATAGATAATTAAATTTTCTGTATTAATATTAGCTTTTCCTTTGATTTTAATAAAGAATAACTCTTTAAACTCTTCAACAGTATTAATCTGAGTTACAAGTTCAAAATTTTGCTTTGTTTTTACTTTATTGTTGTCTATAAATATTTTACGTTCAATATTTTCTTGATAATAATTAATCTGTTGTCTGAGTACTGTTTTTAAATGTTGTTCATTATCCTCACTTAACACTTCATAATTCATTAATAAATATTTATCCTTTATATTTAAACTTCGATAATCATTAGGTGTAATACCAATATAACTTTTAAACATTTTCGTATAGCTAGCCGAATTACTAAACCCTAATTTATCGCTAATATGACTAATAGTTGAATTTTCAGTTAACAAGTATTCAATTGATTCAGCAATTTTTAGTGAATCAACGTATTGTTTAAAACCCATGTTTAAGTTTTGGTGAAACTGTGCGGAAATGTTGGATTTTGAGGTGAATAAATTTTGAGATAGCGCATTTAACGTTAGTTTTTCATGAGAGTGTTTATTAATATATTCTAGTATTTGGCTAAGTTCCCCATAAAATAAAAATTTATATTGATTTTCAGCCGTTTCTAAATCAACACTTCCTTCTGTTGCTATTACTTCCACCATTTGTTTAATGTAGTTTTCATTACTAGTTATGGGCATTTGATTAATATAGTTAATCGCAATTTTAAGCATCAGTTGTTTTAATTTATTGATTGATTTTATTAAGTTCACAGAATACTTATAATCAAAAAATACATAATCGTGATTTTTAAACCAATCGCTCGTAATGTAAAGCATTAATGATTTATGATTCTGTTTAATTGTAAAAATATCTTTATTATTTATGATATATATTTCATCACTAATCGTAGTAGAATTAGCAAAATGCTGAATCGTCAGATCCCCTTGTATAGGTAAAATGACAATAATACCATCGATACATCGTGTTGGTTGATATTCTTCTTTAGTGAGGATTCGAAAAAAAGTATTAGTCATATATCTTCCTCTTTCTAATCTTGCTAGCTCATAACCCTTATATTTTACTTAACATAAAGTCCGCTTTTCCTATAATAATAAGCATAAATTTAACACAATCTAAATATATTAGCAAAAATAAACTAACATATTTATTGTTATGTTTTTTCTATTTTATTAATAACTATAAAATTACATAAAAAAATATTGCGCTTTGGGTTAGTGTAATTCTTCCGCTGATTATTGGCATGCTGTTGCCAAAACTTTACTACACTAAACAAGTAAAACAAAGCGCAAACATCTTTTGATTTAAGATATTTATTTTTCGATTAATTTCGAAAACGGTTTGCTAAGCTTAAAATATCAAGAATAATATTAAGCAAATTAATAAACAGATTAAAACCCATTTCTCTCGGTGAAAATTGACCCCGTTTCATTCTATTAAAATCATATAAAGTATATAGAAGAAACAGAAACAAGCTGACTACCGTGATAACCGTATAAAATACTGGATTATGAATAAACAGTCCAATAAGAGATGCTACAATCAGTGCCAGTAATGTTACAAACAAATATCTTCCTATACTTGATGCATCTTTTATAAAGAAAAAACCTATCACTCCAAAAATAACAAATGCACCAATAGCTAAGACAATATTTTTATAAAATACATCCGCACCTAAATTTTGTAAGTATGTTGTAAACATCGCGTATGATAATAGTCCCACGATAATCGCATAGATATGAGAAATAATCAAACCATATTTACGCGCTCTTTTAAATATTAAGGTAGAAAAAATAAGAACTAACAATCCTATAGACAACGGCATTCGCCATTCATCAGGAAGGTATTGTCCAAAATAACAACCAATACCAAATATAAGCCAATAATACATAAAATATAACCATACTTGCGAATACGCCCATGACTTAGATTGACTGTGATCTGTCATATGTCTTTGTTTCTTTGAAAAATCATTCATGCTATTGCTCCTTCCTTCAATAGTTATTTATAACACTAAGACAATAAGATAAACATTGTTTTATTGAAAATGAATAATCCAGTTGGATAAATGCATTTACATTTCATTTTTTATTCTCGAAATATTACAAATTAAATTTTTATATTGAAAATAACTTTCATAATTTCCATTTCTAACCCTTATGCAGCAACGTTTATAAATATATTTACATTTCATCGTCATTTATTAATAATATTACAAGATAGTAACAATACCCACAAAGAAAACTATTTTTGATAATATGGGGGTGTAGTGATAAATCGGAAATTAAATATTTAAATTAAAGTGCATGACTTAATGTGCATTTAAATATAAGGAGGACATGAACGTGAAAAAATTAGCATTTGCTATTACAGCTGCATCAGGTGCTGCTGCAGCACTTACACACCAACATGCCGAAGCCGCAACACAACACACCGTTAAATCTGGTGAATCTTTATGGAGTATCGCTCAACAGCATAACACAACTGTTAACGATATTAAACAAAGTAATAATCTTTCAAATAACTTTGTATTCCCTGGTCAAGTCTTATCAGTTGGTGGAAATAATACCAACAGTAGCCAATATAGTGGTCAAAATTCTTCAGCAACATCTCATACAGTTCAAGCTGGAGAATCATTAAATCTTATTGCCAATCAATATGGTGTATCAGTTAATGACTTAATGCGCGCTAATAATTTAAATGGCTATTTAATCATGCCAAATCAAACATTAAATATCCCAAGTGGTTCTGGCAATGGTGCTGGTTCTGGTGGCACAACAGTAACACCTTCAAATACAAACACAACACCAACATTTAACCATTCTAATCTATATACTTCCGGTCAATGTACTTGGTATGTATTTGATCGTCGTTCTCAAGCCGGCAAACCAATAAGCACTTATTGGTCAGATGCAAAATATTGGGCTGGAAATGCTGCTAATGATGGTTACCGCGTAGATAACTCACCTGAAGTTGGCGCAATTATGCAAAGTACACCTGGCCCATATGGTCATGTTGCGTATGTTGAACGTGTTAATGGCGACGGTAGTATTTTAATTTCTGAAATGAATTATACTTATGGTCCATATAACACAAATACTAGAACTATCCCTGCTTCAGAAGTTTCTAGTTATGCATTTATCCATTAATATAACAATAATCAAAGCGTGAGACCTAGCTCTTACGCTTTTTTATTTTGTTAAAAATTATCTTTCAAGTCCGTTTCACTCAAAAGATATAAATAGATAGCTTTGAACTTATTTATAACGGATTAAAATCTAACCGCCTAAAGTTTCTATTGGTAGCGTTATTGCATCATCATTTTATACATAAGACATCACATTCACTTAGTTTAAAGAAAGCCAACGGACAACGCAAGCTGGGCTGGCTGAGACAGCCCGAGTTATACACTACGAAGCAATGAATAATATGAATAAGCCAGTAAATGCATTTACTAAAAACGCATTTACTGGCTTATTTTTCTAAAAATGATGTCCTAGCCTGTTTTAGCAATATTTTAATAATAACTTATTATGCTTTATAAGAAAATATGCATAATCAAATAGATAATAGCTGCCAATACAGCTGAAATAGGTAATGTAATTACCCATGTGATAACCATACGTTGCGCTGTACTCCATTTTACGCCTTTCACACGATTAGCTGCACCTACACCTAGAATAGATGAAGATACAACATGTGTAGTAGATAATGGGAAATGTAGTGATGAAGCCACGAAAATAGTTAATGCTGATGATAAATCAGCTGCTGCACCGTTAGCAGGTCTAATTTTCATGATATTACCACCTACAGTTTTGATGATTTTCCAACCACCAATTGCAGTACCTAAGCCCATTGCGGTAGCACAAGCTACTTTAACCCATAACTGAGGTTCTACTTGGTGTTGCACATCAGCTACGATTAAAGCTAAGGTAATAATCCCCATTGATTTTTGAGCATCGTTTGTCCCGTGTGAGAAGGATTGCAATGCTGCCGTAAAAATTTGGAAAAATCTAAAGTTACGGTTAGATCTTGTTAAATTCGCATTTTTAAAGACAATTTTCACAATGGAATACATGATATAACCTACACAAAATGCAATGATTGGTGAAATAATCAATACGATAATAATTTTGGTAAATCCTTGATAATGAATATCCATGAAAGAACCTGTTGATGCAATTGCTGCACCTGCAATTGAACCAATCAAAGCATGAGATGATGAACTAGGTATACCATAAAACCATGTTACTAAATTCCAAATAATTGCTGAAATAATTGCTGCAAGTACGACAACGAGCCCATTATGTAATTCAAATGGATTTACAATATCCTTTGTAATTGTTCCTGCCACACCAGTAAATGTTAAGGCACCAATAAAATTCATAATTGCAGCTAATAGTATAGCTCTTCTCGGCGTTAAAGCACGAGTAGATACCGCTGTAGCTACCGCGTTTGCAGTATCGTGAAAACCGTTGATAAAGTCAAATATCAATGAAAAAACAACGATAGCTATCGTAATAATTAATACGTAATCCATCTTTAAGAACTCCCTTAGCTATTTTTCATAATGATTGTTTCAAAGTTATTTGCTACAACTTGGCATTTATCAGCGATTTCTTCCATGCTTTGGTAAATGTCTTTTATTTTAATTAATGTCATTGGATCGGTTTCACTATTAAATATATGCTTCATTGATTGACGTAAAATACCATCACAGTTTGTTTCAAATTCTTTAATATTAATAGAATGAATGCGCATATGTGATAATTTTTTATCTACAAGTAAGCCGACCGCTAATTTCATTTCAGCTACTGCTTTTTGAATGTTTTCAACAAATTCTGCCATATATTCATCAGTATATTCGATTGAATACATTTCAAACATTGCAGATGTTTCTTCCATTGCATCTAATACATCATCGATTGCGTTGCATAATGATAGGATATCCTCACGTTCAATAGGTGTAATGAATGTTTGATTTAAATCTGTAATAACTTGATGCATTAATTCATCACCGTGAGATTCATAAGTTTTGATATTGTCAGAATACGCTTTTAAATCTAAATGTGTATTGAAATCCATTTTACCGAATTCCATTGCTGCACGATCTAAATTGAAAACCATTTCTTCAAGTTGAACCATGAACTTATCCTTTTTCTTTGTAAACATTTTAAATCCTCCATTTAAGCGATTGAAAATCATCACTTCCGTAATTTAATACTACTAAAGACAATCCCTATTAAGAAAATTGTTACATTATAATCACTCTAACCCGATTCATTTTCTGACTTTTGTAAATATTTTGTAAGTATGTCATTATGCATCGCGATAAAATGTTCTCAAATACTGACTTTGTCCCTCTTTGAAAATAGCATAAAATTTACAATATCACAATTCTATTTACAAATTCTTTACAATTAGACAATGTAATCGTAATGCTTGATGCAATAAGTAACTGGAATACACTTTTTAATGACTGTATTTTAAAGCAACTTAATATATGGCCATAACACCATATCTATGAATGATATATTGGCAGTAGTTGACTGGATTGAACATATGCTTATATCAAGCTTTTTCAATCCTAGTCAACCTTGCCGGGGCAGGACTACGAATTCATAATGAATGCTGTCCCGCTTCCTCTCTGTTGGGGCCCACCCCAACTTGCTTTGCTTGGGGAAACTAATTTTATTAGTTTCTTTGTGTTGGGGCCCCTATATCGAGTGGCAGATGGTGCGTTTGGTGTGGTTGTATGTGATGATTGCAAATATGGCGTATATGGTGCTGTATATGGTCATAACGATGTATATAGGGCTTGTATTATTGGTTCCTATGATGTCCATGAATCCTCTTGAGATGAAGTAGGCGTGTAGTAGTGCAATGATGAGTGGTAGACCAAAGTTGAATGTGACTTTAAGTTTTAGTCCTTTTGTCATATCGTATTGGTTGAAACCTAATTTACGCAGTATGGAATAGTTTTCGAGTTCATCTTCGGTTTCATCCATTTGTCTAATATATATAATACAGCCTACTGCGATGAGAAATGTGATGCCTAAAAATGATGTCACAAATAGCACAATTCCTGTTATGCTGGATACTTCGCTTACAATCTGACTACGTGTTTCTAGTTGATGATTCATATCATTAACAATCATCTCCAGTTTAGGTACGTCTTTCCGGTGTGTTAAATCAAAGCCATATTGTACTATCTTATCTTTCTTTTTAGCATGTGTTTTAATTTTCTGATAGTCTGAATCATTCAATATAAACGTTGGGTCTCCTAAATCATTATCTTCTTTAAAATAAACGTCATGTATTACCTTGTTTAGTTTCACATTAATATGATGTTTTTTAGTACCTATACCTGTAGTACCATGTGGGTAATGTTTCATATACTGTCGAATTGTTCCATCAGGGATAATTAAATCTGCTTCACCTTTCTCTACGTTCCGATTAGGGAAAAAGGCAGCACTTGTGACATTAACATAATATGGTCTAGCAGTATCGCTATTGAATAATTTATTTTTATAAAGGTGTGTATAAATTAATTCTTTATAATTATAGTCATGTTCAATCTGTCGTTGATTTAACATATATGATAATTGATTAGCAGCAGCAGTTTGATTCGTTGTAACATCATATGGAGAGGCCAATAGTACTTCGTTCGTTAACGAGCTGCGACTTATTGCAGCAATACAAAGAACTGTGACAGTAATAGATGAAATAATCGCCATTACCGTTAAAGAAAAGGCGTTTTTACGCACACGATAGACTAAAGACGATGTAAATATGACATCACTCACATTCACAGACCCTTGTTTAAACCTTTTTAATAATTTTAAGACTAAAGATACAGAACTTCTAAAGAAAAAATATGGCCCTATTAATAATAAAATACAAATGATAAACAATACTGAAATATGTACAAAATCAACAAGATGATTCGTAATAAAGTAATAGCTTGTTGCGATCATCAGTAACCCTAATATGCCGAAGATCGCTTCCTTAAAACTCAACTTACTATTGCTTAATGCTTTAACTTCCGTATCTTCAAATAATTCTGTAAGCGAATATCTATAAATAAAAATAATCGATTGCACCATAGTTAAGATAAACGCACTGCCAATAAGCATACCAGTTTGTAACAGGGCTTCAGCACTAAATACAATTGGCGCAGTTGCTTTAGCGCCTAACAATTTCAAGACAATCATCAATAAAATTTTAGTGCTAAATAAGCCGATTAGAATACCAATAATAGACGTTACGAAATAAATAGCAATCTGCTCAACCATTACAATATGTACTAAATTACGCTTACTTAAGCCGATCACTTGATATAAAGCAAATTCTCGAAAGCGCCGCTTAACAAATAGCATATTTGAATAAATGATGAAAATAAGAATAATCACAAATAAAAAATAACTGCCAAATTGTGTTCCTTCACGGATGACATCGAAAGATTGATTAATATTAATATGGCGCACATACCTAATTGTGACAAAGCTAAAATATAAGACAATACTAATAATAAGTGACAATAAATACAGCGCATAATGCCTCATATTTTGTCTAAAGTTTTTCAAGATAATATGATTAAAATTCATGATGAACCCCACCTAAAACACTTTGTGTGCGAATAATTTCACGATAAAATGTTTCATCGTCATCATCCCCTTGATAGAGCTCAGTAAATATTTGTCCATCTTTCAACATGACTACACGATTAGAAAAGCTTGCTGCTAATGGATCATGCGTGACCATGATAATTGTCGTTTGTCGATATTTATTCATATAGACAAGTCGTTCCAATAAATCTTGAGAACTTTTGGAGTCTAAAGCGCCTGTAGGTTCATCTGCAAAAATAATTTTAGGTAATGTAATAAAAGCGCGTGCGGCAGATGTTCGCTGCCGTTGACCACCAGAAAGTTCTGAAGGGTATTTATCACCCAGTTCTGCAATATTTAATGTTTCAACAACTTTATGATAACGCTTCATTGCCATCTCTTTACTAATTTTTTGTACAGATAACGGCAATAAAATATTCTCTTTTACCGTCAATGTATGTAGTAAATTATAATCTTGAAAAATAAACCCAATATCCCGCTTACGCATATCAGATAGCGCTTTATTCGACATTTTTTCTAGTTTATGTCCAGCTAATTCTACTGAACCTTGTGACATATAATCAATTGATCCCAAAATATTTAATAACGTCGTTTTTCCAGAGCCAGAAGGTCCCATTATTGAGACAAATTCACCTTCATCAACTGAAAGATTAATACCTCTTAATACTTCCTGCTGCATATCTTTACTTCCGTATATTTTAGTTAATTCTTTAACTACTAATATTGACACAACAACACTCCTTACATCCATCTTCACTCTTAATTATAACGAGTCGATATATGTAACGCCGCTATCTTAAGTAACAATACACTTATTTAATATGACAATTTTGTCACTTCTGACAACCGTTTCATAATCTCATTTTGTTTTGGGAAAATTAAAATAAATGTCGTACCTTTACCTATTTCAGACATCACTTCAATTTGGATACCTAATTGTGCTTTAACACTGTCAACCAAATATAATCCCATACCCGAAGAAGCTGTTTCATCACGATTAGCAGTTGATGTATAACCTCGATCAAAAATTCTTGGCAAGTCTTTCTGACTAATGCCTCTGCCCTCATCTTGAATTTTCAAATGGACGTGTTCACCTTTAATATAGCCTGACATATGAATATCAGAGTTTTTACTATATTTTAAAGAATTTGACAAAATTTGCCGAATCATCATGCGGCACCATTTTACATCTGTGTAGACCATTGTATTACCATCAAATGATAAGTTATAGCCAATACCTTTTGCTTGGCTAATGTGTCTTGTTAATTGTATTTCATCAATCACTAAACGTTTTAATGATACTTGTTCAAAGTACATATCTCTATTTTGAGACTCTAAGCGCGTTAAGTATAATTGTTTATCTAACATTTCATTAATTCTAGACCACTCATAAAGCAATGACTGTTTGCGCTGTTGATTTTGTTCCTGATCAATTAACAATTTCATCGCTGTCACAGGCGTTTTAATATCATGAACAAATTCAGTTATTGATTGTTCCGTTACTTTAATCTGATGTTGCTGTTTTGTTACTTTTTCCTTTTGTAAATTCAATTTGCGATACAAATAATCCACGATTTGTTCTTGAAACGGGCTTTCTGCGAGTCCTTTATGCTTTATTTCCTCTATTTCTTTATTTTCATAAAAATGTTGATATAACTTAATTTCTTTTAAAAAAGCAAAGAGTAAAAAGATAGCAGTCATTCCAATGTTTAACACCACTAAATAAATCATACTATCAACAGAAATATCGTAATCAATATAAGAAATACCCAGCATCATTAGGTTTAAAAATAAAAACCATAGCACCCAATTCTTACGTGTCTTGATAAACAGCCAAAACCATTTCACGTTATTCATGAGCCATATATCCTTTACCAACTTTTGTTTCAATCGCAGTATCCATATCTAATTCAGCTAATTTTTTACGCAAACGATTAACATTAACAGTTAAGGTATTATCACTAACAAAGGCTTCGTCTTCCCAGAGTGCTGTAATTAATGTGTCACGCGTCACGATTTGATTTTGTTTCGTAATTAACATTTCTAAGATAATCATCTCTGTTTTAGATAAATAAATCACTTTATCGTCTTTTTGAATACTATCTTTTGATAAATCGACAACTGCTTTTTGCCAATTTAAAATACGCTTTTCTTCTACGCCAAACTCATACACTCGACGATAAATCGCTTGTAATTTTGCAATAAGCACGTTGGTATAAAATGGTTTTTGCATATAATCGTCTGCACCTAATTCCATACTCATTACTTGATCCATTGGGTTATCACGAGATGATAAAAATAAGATGGGCACGTTAGACACTTGGCGCATTTTTCGACACCAATAGAATCCATCATATTTAGGAAGTTGAACATCCATAATAACAATCTCCGGTTGAACTTGTTCATATGTCTCCATCACATTGCTAAAATCTTCTACTCCCATAACGTTAAAATCCCATTGTTCTAGTTCTTTTTTCAATTCTTTAAATAGCGTCTTATCGTCTTCTACGAGTAATATTTGCATGAATTTTCACCTTCATTATTTTGTGTATTTAATCTTTTCTCCATCTTGTATACGCCCTTGAAAATGTTTGATTCTACAATCAATTTCAAATCCACGCATAATTAATCCTTGTAAGGGAGCTTGAATAACATAATATATTGGCCAAAATAATCGCGGAATGTAATCATATAAATGTACAATAACCATTTGGGTTCCTTTTAATTGTCTAAATTCCAATTTGCCCTGTTTTTTCAAATTTGGATGTACTAGACGACCTCCAACAAGGTTTAAAGTAATCATGCCATCTACTTCTGCACCAATTTTTATAATGGCAAGTGGTTTATGTTTAACTTTACCATAGATAATGTAATTATCTCCTTCTTTACACGTATTAACAAAAGTGCCTTTTGTATTACCTAGCCAAGTCATAAAATAATCTACTAATTGACTCAGTGTCCATTTTTTTGGCAAAACAATATGCATTGCATTTCTGACATCGTCATACTTAGAAACTTGTAATTCAACGTTAATATGTGGCCGTTTGACTATGTGCTCTGTTTGTTGTACGTTAACACCGTATGCGCTCAGACGCTCCACCGTTTCTTTGTCAAAACGACTACCAGTAATATATATAATAGTTGCCACGCTTGTCTTGGCGGCAGCACGTCCAAAATTATCAGCGGCAATTAGGTTTAAATCTCTCGCTGTTGCTTGTGTTAGCTTTGCTGAATGTTTATTTGGATCAATGTAGAAGATAGCGATGTCCATCCCTTCCATTGCACTTAGGACATCTTTATAATTATATATATCTTTCTTTAACCAAGTAATACTTTCAATTTTTGTCTCTTGAGGGTTTGGATATTTAGATAAAGCATATAAAGTTGCCTCATGTTCAATGGCAGAACCAATATGTTTACCTAAAAAGCCACTACCCCCTGCAAGCAATACATTTGGTTTCATCTTAATATCCCCTTTAACAATCACTAAAGATATGAGCAATTATACTTTTAATATACTATACTATAGTAGAACGATAAATTCTAAACGATTGGAGGTCTACTATGGCTCCTATTATACGTGAAATAAGCATTAAAGATGTAGAAAACTTCATACAACTATTGTCGACAGTATATGATGAATCTGAATTCACATTATATAATCCAGGTGAATATGCTCCTACCATTCAACGTGCAAGTAAAAACTTAGAAAAATTTATAACATCTCCGGCAAATACGATTTTCGTGGCCGAACAAGATGAACAACTTGTTGGCTATGCCTTTGTAACTACAAAAAATTATGAACGTACAAAACATGAGGCTATTATATCCTTAGGCGTAAAATATTTATATCAACGTAAAGGTATTGGACAAGCCTTGATAAACGCTGCAGAAGCATGGGCATTAAATCGTCATATTCGTCGTCTTGAAGCTTCTATAGTTCCAGAAAATCAAAGCGCTGTCATATTGTTTAAAAGTTTAGGTTTTATTATTGAAGGCGAGTTGAGAGATAAGCTGTTCATAAATGGTAAATATTATAGCAAGTATGTGTTGGGCAAATTGTTAATTTAGTCCGTAATACCTATATAGCGTTAACGTGTTTTATACTATGATAAAGTACCACTGCTGAACCATATAATTTTATACATAATATTTAAATACGCTATAACGCCACGACCTATAATGTACTTTTTGGTCGTGGCGTTAACTCTTATTTATCATTACCTAATCGGAAATACAATTATTGTTATCATCATTCGATAGGTAGCAGATTAACTGTATTATTCTCTGGTGTATGCGTGTCTAAACTATGATTATTGCCTCGTTCAACACCTGATGAAGACGTATTTCGACTTAGAAATAGCAATACCCGCTTCATGTTTTCTTTAGATTCCGGCTTTTCTAAATGAAATTGATATTGATGATGTAAATGATGTGTACCATCGTAAAAAAGTGTCGTAGTAGGTACATGTTTACTTTTAAGTTTACGGATAAAACTTTCATTTTGGCTGTAAAATGGATCGCCGTCACCTACAGATAAATAAGTGGGAGGAAATTGCTTTGTCACTTGCTGAATCGTCGACATTTGTGAAATATTTTTAAAATCTGTTTCCCAATTGGCAGAACCAGTATAACTGCGCATAAACATTTGAATACGAGGAAATTCAGTTGCACGTACCGTCTGCATATTATAAAAGCCACCGAAAAAGATTGCTCCTTTTAACTGTTCTGGCGTGAATTGTTGTTGGAAACCCATTTCTTCACGCAATTTATCATTTGTTTGCATTGCAGTATATTGACTCATTAATTGGGCACCTGCCGAGTCCCCACCTAATATGACTTGGTCAAAATCAATTGGGAAGTCATGTTGATTATCTTTCATAAATTTTACCGCTGCATCCATTTGTTTTAACGGTGTTGGATATTTATAGTTAGGTGCTAAAGCATAATTAACATTTACAACAACATAACCCTGTTCAGCAATTTTAGAAAGCAATGGATTTTTATACTGCTTATCTCCTGCAACAAACCCACCGCCGTGCATCCAAAAGATGATTGGTAACTTGCTATTTTCATTAACTGTTTCAGGTGTAATGATATCTAATTTGCTATTAGGATAACCATGGCTATAAGTAATATCCGTAAAGACTTGGACATTTTTATTATTAATCTGTACTTTATTGTTTGTTCTATGATTATTTTGGTCTGAATCGTAATGATATTTTAAGTCAAGCGCAACCAAACTACCAATAACTAACACGCATATCAACGTAATCCAAGACCATTTTCTAGTCTCTTTCATTTTCTATCCCTTCATCCATAATCAATAGACTTCTTCTACTCAATTTAACATTGTAAAATTAAAGCAACTCGCCTTTTTCATAGTGACGAATTGCTTTTAAGATTAAAACAACTTAATTTAATTGTAAAGCGTAATTGCCATGATTCTTTACGCAATATGTTTTTTATTGTCATTTTTACGTTTAAAATATTTTATAAGTACTGCAACAACAATAAATAATCCTACAACTCCCATAATATTATAAAGTGAGTTAATTAAATCAGCAAAGCCTACGAAGCTTAAAATATATGCTGCAATCATCATGATTATTATAAAAATATGATACTTCTTACTGTACGGTTCAGTAAAACGTGCAGCAAATGAATAGCATAAACCTAATATCGTATTATACATGACAGCTAACATAATTATTGTCAATATCAATCCTAACCAAGAATTGATTTCATTAGCTAGGTTTAATGTAGGTATTGCCGCATCTTTAATATTTGGATATTCTGTTTGTAAAGCAAAGTTAATAAGTGCTAACAAAATAGTATAAACAATACCTCCAAACATTGCACCTGCACCTGAGACGTGACGTTTTGAAGCATCACCCCCGATAGCTACAATGGTACTAAATCCAACAGCAAATGCTAATCCTCCGTATTGTAAACCTTTTAATATGCCCCAAACGATACTTGTTTTAGGAACAACTTGATCAACTTCATTTAAAGGTACTGTGCCTTTAAATAAGTACACAATAGCGATTAACACGACCATCACAATTAAGAATGGCGTTACTATTCCTAACGCCTGTACGATTTTATTGAAGTCTAAAAGTAATGTGCCGTAGATGACCAGTGTCATAATTAATGCACCAAGCCATGTAGGAATACCAAAACTCTCAGTAAATGTAGATCCTGCACCTGCAATCATTGTAACTGCAATACCAAATAAGAAAAAGACAAGAATATAATCGAATATTTTACTAAACTTTTCACCAAAAATGTACTGAAGCGTTGATTCATGGTTTGTCGCTTCAAATGCTGTACCAATTTTAGCTACTTGGCGCCCAATGAATCCTAATATTAAACCAGATAAAACTACACCAATATATGACCATAAACCATAAGGTGTAAAGAATTGCATAACTTCTTGACCGGTTGAAAATCCTGCGCCGACAACAATGCCGACGTAAGCGAAACCTATTTTAACAGCTTCTTTATTCAGCCCCATGTAAATAATTACCTCCTTAAAATTTAGACATTGAGCATTATAACGTACTGATTGCAATATGCAAGTATGCATAAAGCTGTTGTGACGGTGCAAATCAGCGTTATTGCCTATGCTAAACAGCAATAGAGCTCGTTGTAATATTACCCATTTTTTTGTTATGTAGTGCATCTTTGCTTCTGAATTTCTAATTAACCTTAATACTATAACAGTAAACACACGAAAGTAGAAGATAAGATGCAAACCGTTTTCAACAAAAGAAAAGCCCTAAACTCATCAATTGACAAGTTTAAGGGTTTTCTAACGCAGCTTAAATGATATTATGAATGTGCATCTTTATAGCGATTTAATTCGTTGAAATCTACAACAACGTTATCCATACGTTTAGCTGTCTCTTTAAGAATATTTCTTGCCACACTATTCGATGGATCTAATTTCAATATTTGTTTAGCTACTTTAAGTGCTTTTGCATCTGAAATGACTGGCTCAGGAATTGCATGTAGTAACAGCATTTGTAATAAGCTTTTCACTTCTTTACCTTCAGTTAATTGAATAGATGCTTGTGCATGATAATATGCAGAATTCAACGCACCTTCTGCTTCACTCAATGGGTAAACAAGTAATAAAAATGCTAAATCATGTAATTCAGCTGTTTCTTCATCTTTTATCATATCTAAAATGCACGTATAAAACATCATGCTTTCAACTTCATGCGCACTTGAGATATATGCTTCTTCAAATTCTAAATAATCTGCTTCGGACATTAATTCTCTTACAGCATCAAAGTTACCATTTAAAACTAAATTCTTTATTTGTTCTTGCATACTAATGTCCTCCTTTCACAGATGGACTCATTTTCCTTAGTTTAACATAAACCTTACATTTTCGCATGCACTATGCAAAAATTTCACAGTATAACTTTTACATTTTAATTTTATAATTAAAATGTTGATTTTTTGAATGAATATTGTTCAATATCATTTAATATTTTGTCAACAGTTTCTCCCATTGACAAATTTACTGTTGCGGTAAAACTACCCTCCACAATTGGCGCATTCACTTTATAAATATGAAAACTTCCATCATATGCCTCAATTGCTAAGTCTAAATTCATATCTGCCGATCCTAAGTCATAAAAACACAATGCATCTTCTTCTAATTGATTCAGTATTGTTAAAATATCGTCTGCTGACGTTCCATACTTATGATTTTCTCCACCATATGCAATAATATTAACATCTTTTGAGATATCCTTCAGTAAGTCTTTTGTACCATTTGCAATCGCTTCACTATGACTTACCAAAACAATTGCTGTCATAAGTCATCTCTCCCTGCATTTAGTATTTTTACCTTCTGCCATCTATCACAAGTTGTATTACTATAAATTATATAAAATATTACATATGAAATGCCAACATTAATTGTATTTTTCCACTTAAAACCCAACAAGATGCTATCTTCCGTTTTGACCAGGTCATATTTACTTATAAAATATACGATACATGCATTAAAATCAATCTTTCATCATTGTCGAATTTTCATTTTAAGAAACCGCTTGATATATCATTTATGGCTATATAAAGGATGCATAATGTTTTAACTACATATCACAATATTTACTACAACTACTACCAACACATAAATATAAGGAGCGGTACAGAATTAATTATGAATTCGTAGTCCCGCTCCCGGCAACATCAAGTTATCAATCGTAATGTAATTTATCAAAATATAAAAAAGCAAGCACATTGGCTCATTAATACTTTTACAAATGGTATTAGCTGTATTGACTTAGCTAAATATTTTACCTTTTTGATTCATTCCAACACGACTTTTATTAAATAGATTTAGCTTTATACATTAAAAATAGGAAATAAGGTGCACCGATAATGGCTACTACAATGCCTGCAGGTATACCTGTTGGTTCTAAAACTAATTTACCAATTGTATCTGAAATAACAAGCAAGAACGCACCTATTACTACTGCTATAGGTAAGAAAAGTTGATGTCTTGGACCAACAATTGTCTTAGCAATATGTGGCCCCATCAAGCCAATAAAAGCAATCGAGCCAGCAACAGCTACGGCAACTGAAGAAAGTATTACTGCTACAAAAAACAACACGATTCTTTCACGTTCTAATTTAACACCTAAGCCTTTTGCAATGTGTTCATGTGTGTTAATTAAATTTAATTCATTAGATTTAATTAATAAATAAGGTAAAATAATCACAATCCATGGTAAGAATGCAAGTACAAATGCCCATTCGTCTCCCCATATACTTCCTGCAAACCAATTCGCGATGAACTCTGACTGATCTTCATCAAATTTAGAAGTTAACGTAATCGAGCCGCCATACAATGCTGCTTGCATTCCAACACCTACAAGCACCATACTCGATGGCGTAATGCCGTCTCTTTTATTTAAACTAAATGAAAAAATTAAAAGTGCAGTTGCTACACCACCAATAATACTAATGAGTGGTAACACATAAATGAAATTATCTGGATCAACTTGCCCTATAGAAACAAAAATGGCAATGGCAAAACCGCCACCAGCATTAATACCTAAAATACCTGGTTCTGCAATTGGATTTTTAGTAACACTTTGAATAATCGCGCCACTCATACTTAATGCGGCGCCTGCTAAAATAGTAATAATCATTCTTGGAAACCTAAATTCCATCAAGATAAGCTGGTCAGTATATTCTCCAAAACCGAATAACGTTTTAAAGAAACGATCCATAGGAATTTTATATTCACCGGTAGAAACACTTAGAGCACATGCAAAAAGTAATAAAACCGTGATGATAATAAATGTAATGATTTGTTTACGTCTAAGTCTTGGATCAATCATATCGAACGCCCTCCTCTTTTAACAAGATATAAGAAGTAAGGTACACCGATAAATGATATGATTGCACCCACTGGAGCATCTCCTAACATGCGCGCTACTGTATCTGCTACAATCATCAGCAAACCACCCATAATCGCTGTCAATGGCAATACTTTAGCATAATCCGTACCAACTAAAAATCGAACTATGTGAGGTACCATTAAACCAACAAATGCGATTTGCCCTACCATAGAGACTGCTACACCAGCAAGTACCATTGATAAAATTAAACTTAAGCCTCTAATCAGCGTTACATTCTGACCTAATCCTTTTGCTAAAGATTCACCTAGGTTTAAAATCGTCAACTGCTTACTTATGGTTAACATCACGATGATTGCAACAATAATGATCGGACCACTCCACCATAATTGATGCCACGTGGTACCTGATACACCTCCAGCTGACCAAAACGTCAACGATTGATTTAATCGAAATACCAATGCTATCCCTTGACTCAAAGCCGTCAACATTGCACTGACCGCTGCACCAGCTAGAATAATGCGCATGGGATTAAATCCGTCACGTCTTGACCTACCAATCATCAAGACAATCAATCCACCTATCATAGCTCCCAAAAATCCAGCCAACATCATGATTAAAAAAGGTGCACTTGGATAAAAAGCAAACGTTGTTGCCAATCCAAATGATGCACCTGAATTTAAACCAATTAAGCTAGGGTCTGCCAATCCATTTTTAGTTACGCCTTGAATGACAGCACCAGCGACTGCTAAAGCCATCCCAACAAGGACAGCACCTAAATCTCTTGGTATACGAATTTCACTAATAATATTATGCTGCTGATTATGTGGATTATAATTAAAAATTGCTTCCATGATAGTGCCAAAATCAATTTTAGCATCCCCTATTAGGATGGAGCATAATAATGCCATTATTAGCAATATTATTGTCGCTATCAAATAAACAATAAAACTGATTCTTTTCTTACTTACTTTGCTCGACATAAAAACGTATCCTTTTCAAAATATCTTTATGAGTATGTTTTACTAAACAAATCATAGGTAACTAATAATGGTTTGCCTGTACGTGGATCTTCACTTAACACAACATCAATATTAAACACCTGTTCTAAAATTTCCTTTGTAAGTACCTCTTTAGTTGTACCATTTGCGACGATTTCCCCATCTTTCATAGCAATCAAATGGTCTGAAAAGCGAATAGCCTGGTTAATATCATGTAAGACCATCACAATGGTACACCCTTGTTCTTCGTTTAAACGCTGAACAAGTTCTAAAATTTCTAACTGGTGACAAATATCTAAGTATGTTGTAGGTTCATCCAAAAATATAATGTCGGTTTTTTGTGCTAAGGCTATTGCAATCCATACGCGTTGTCTTTGTCCACCACTTAAGTCATTAATTGAGCGGTGACGGAAGTCATATGTTCCTGTTACAGTTAATGCCCAATCAATTTCTTTTTTATCTTCAGCTGAAAGACGACCAAATCCTTTCTGATGCGGAAAACGGCCATATGAAACAAGTTCACCTACCGTTAAACCATCAGCTACTTCTGGAGATTGTGGTAAGATTGCAATCTTTTTAGCAATTTCTTTTGTTGACTGTGTATGAATACTTTCACCATCAAGTATAATTTGTCCTTTTTTTATCGACAGTAATCGAGATAAAGCTTTCAATAACGTAGATTTCCCACATCCATTTGGTCCAATAATTGATGTTATTTTACCATCAGGAATTTCTACATCAAGGTTATTAATTATCGTATGATCACCATATCCAATTTCAACTTGTTGTCCATTCAAGCGACTCATAATTCCCCAACTTTCTATTTATTCTCATTTATTTCTATTCTATATTTTAATTGTCACAACGCAATTGATAATCATTATCACAAAAGCTATTATAACATCTTTACAAGTTATTGACTAACAAACTTTTTTATTTATACAAAATGGTTGAGACATCAATATATTTTAGGCGATGAACACTATATTGACAGTAGTTGACTGAATTGAAAATACGCTTATACCACGCTTTTTTCATTCCTAGTCAACCTTGCCAGGGCGGGACTACGAAT
>NZ_KV809468.1:388546-445084 GCF_001812565.1 Staphylococcus sp. HMSC059F04
CCTAGTCAACCTTGCCAGGGCGGGACTACGAATTTATAATGAATGCTGTCCCGCTCCCAACAATAATCATGTGGGATTCAACAAATAAAAATAAGCACTACGTGTTCAAACTTAGCATGATTATTGTGCAAAACAATACAACCTTTGTTAAGAAGTTCGATTTCTGTTCTATTCCTTTGATTATTCTTCGACAAGAAAACCATTCCCATAGACATCACGCACATCGTGAATCACTAAAAATGCATGATCATCAATACGCTTAATAATGCGCTTTGCTCTTGACACTTGCGTCTTACTGATGACCACGTACAAAACATCTTTTTGCTCTCGTGTATAATACCCATGCCCATTTAATATGGTTAGGCCTCTTCCTACCTGCTCACCAATTGCTTTAGCTACATCTTCAGACTTACTTGAAATAATGGTCATTGCTTTTTTTGTGTTTAATCCTTCAATGACATATTCCATAACTTTAGTACCTATATAGAGTGAAATAACAGTGACTAATACCATTTCTATTGGTAATACTGTTAAAGAAATCAGTACCACAATTAAATCAAAAAAGAGCAAAGCATAAGGTGTACTAACGTCTAAATATTTATTAGCAATCCGTGCAAGAATTGTTGTCCCAGCAGTTGTTCCTCCGGCTAACACGATTATCCCAATACCAAGTCCCACCGAACCACCACCAAATATGCAATTAATAATGATATTTGACGTTTTAATATGCCAGTTTTCAGTTAATCCTAAAAATACAGAGATTAATATGGTTGCCAAAATGGTTAAATACGTGCTTCGTTTACTTAGAAACTTGAAACCTGCGATGATTAAAATAGCATTAGCAACAAAATTAGTCACTGCCGGCGAAATATGAAAGGCATAGTAAAGTATGATTGCCATACCTGTCACACCACCTTCACCTAAATTACCGGAAATAATAAAGGCATTCACACCAGCAGAAAAAATAAAAGAACCTATAATAACAAATACTATATCTCTAATAAGTTTATTCACTATACTCATCCCCTCTGCAATGTCTTAGGTAAAAGCTGTAATATATAAACATCATACGAGACTTTATATGAAATTTAAACCTGTGATGATTAAATTTTCTAAAAGTTGAGACTAAAGTCGCTACTTTTAGAAAATAAGATATAAAAAAAGCGAAAGCAAAGTTCGTTACTTCTTTGCTATTTCGCTCTATTCTTTCTTAATTAATTTACAAGTCAACCGAATTTAATATAAATTACGTAAGTATATATTTCATTGAAGCTTAGAATAAAAAGATTAAAAGTGCTGTAGCGATAATTATGATATTAAATAAATTGATAAAAACGCTAATGTAGCAATGATTTTTCAAGTCATCATTGTATCGATAATAAATACTATAAATTATAGATAATAGTAAACTTGTTGCACTAAAGGTAGCAACAATGTAAAATCCATAACTACTTAACGCATCTCTAAAGATAAAAATCATAGTTAAAACGATGATATAGTTAAGGATATTAATACCATATATTACACGTTCCATATTATATTCACCCACTTATATAAGTGTCCTATATGTACTTTTTATCGCCTTGCTTAAGCATTTTTTACATAATCCTTTCGATTATAATATAAACATACCCTCTATATAACTACAAGTAGTATGGCTTTTCAACACTTTTATGATGCACTTCATTTTCAGTTCTATACTTCTGATAACTATTCATTATAATTATTAAAAAAGTAAATACTATGCGTGCCATAAAATCAAGTTAAGCAATGAATTTATAAACAAATTTAAATTTTCTGAATTTTCTATTCACATTTTAGTTCTCTTCTGTTATAATGTGTATAACTTCTTATTAAGAGAAGTTATCTCCTTTGTGTTGTTTATATTAACAAACAAATTTTGCTCGAAGTACTGTGACAGTACCTAGTCCTTACCGTTACAAGTACATTAATATTCATTTCCCATAAAAACCAAGTGCAAAGAGTGTGTCCTTACTGTTCGTGCTTGGTTTTTATCTATTTACTAAACATAAGTACACCCCAATACTATACATTTAGTCATGTAATAGCATAGGGGCTTTTTATTTTTCATTACCAAGCAAATAAGCCAACAAAAGCAGCTGTTAATAATGACACTAAAATACCAGATAATAACATCATAGGCACATATTTAGACACAAAATCTGATGTCTTCTTATCGACAATGCCTTTTAATGTTCCAATAATCATTCCGATTGTCGAGAAGTTTGCAAAAGATACCAAGAATGTTGAAATCACTGCACGTCGATGTGGACTATATGTATCTATGACACTCGAAATTTTCCCCATTACAACAAATTCATTTGTCACAATTTTCTTAGCCATATCTTGTGCCACGTGCCAAGCTTGGTCTATTGGTAACCCTAATAGTAGCGCAAATGGATACATAATTGCACCTAGTATTTGGTCTAAACCAAAGCTAAATTTGAAGCCCATCCAACCAGCAATTAACCCTGTTATAAGATTAATAAAACGATCAAACAAATCTGCTAATGCTACAAAACTAATTACAAAGGCGATAATAATCAGTACTAACTTGCCTGCAGCTAAGACAGAATCGCCTAAAAATGAAAAGAACGGTTGACGTTCTTGTTTATTCGTATTAATACTATAGATAATATCTTCCTGTTCTTCAACCGTCACTGGATTGAGCAATGACGTTACAATAATAGCATTGATAATATTAAGCGGTATTGCCGTTAAGACTAAATCTCCTGGAATCATGCGAACGTAAGCGCCAACAATAGCTCCAGAAATCGAACTCATCGACATCATTGCTACGGTTAACACACGCATTTCATTCATACGCTTTAATTGCTCATTCGAAACAGCTAAAGCTTCTGTATTACCTAAAAACATCATTTCAACACCAAAGAATGATTCAAACTTTGGCTGACGCGTAATTTTTGCTAGTAACCAACCTATGCCCCCAATAATTTTAGGTAACACGTTAAAATACATTAAAATATCAAATAATGGCACAATTAACAAAATAGGAAATAATGCACTGACTGCCATGTCCATCATTTTCCCACTCACAAAACTTTTAAAGGCAAAGCCAGTTCCTTCATTCGCTGATTGAATAACCCAAGCTATCGCGTTAGCTAAACCTCTAACGACTTTTCTTCCCTGTTCAAAGTACACAAAGAACCATGCCAAAAAGAGATTAAGTGCAACTAATATTCCTATTGACTTCCATTGAATATGTTTCCGATTGCGCGAACATGCATAAGCAATGCCTAAAAATACAAATAACCCTATAATATTGATAATTAAAAACATAAGGCACCTACCTTTTTATTTCACCTTAGATGAACAATCTAAGATGAGATTTTGAATACACTTTTTAAAGTAAACATGTAAAATATCTGTAAATTCTACATGAAATATTATACCACGGGCTTACCATAAGAGGATATGACGTTTTAGCAAATTCATAATTACAACAAAATAGCATTCAGTATATAAATTGTTTCTAAACAAAGAAAATAGCAATTTCTTCTTAATTTTTAATAGAAATCGCCATTTTTTTATTAATACTATATTTATCGTGTTGTAGATCTAGTATTTTTCTGGTATTTAGTGATAATTTATCAAATTTTATATAAATAGCTATTGACTGAGGCAAGTCTTCAAGGAAATTAGTATCCATCCAAAGTTATGATAGCACCCTTGAAAATTAAGACAATACTATAAATCATTATTATAAAAACACCCTGAATGAATTCTGACAATACATTTAGGGCGTCTCATTCTATGATTAATATTCTAAATTTGATTGGCGCTTATTTATACTATTGATGACGATGAATATCATTATAAATATGATCACCAATAAACTGTGAAGCATGACCTTTCTCAAGTGAACAAAAGTCTTGATAAAACTTCTCAATTTTATCTTTATAGCGTTCTTTATGTTTATCAATGTGTTTGAGTTCTTCAGCTAATTTAAATTCATCAGTGATAATTTCTCCTGGTAAATCATTCATATAATCCATATAAAAACCACGAAGGCCTTTATCATATTTTTCAATATCATAAGCAAAGAAGAATTGTGGTCGTTTTAGAATACCATAATCAAACATAACAGACGAATAGTCGGTAATTAAGGCATCTGAGATTAAATATAGTTCTGAAATATCATTATAATTAGAAACATCTATCGCGAAATCTTCATATCCATTTAAATCTAAAGCATTTGCAATTAAATAATGCATACGCAATAAAATCACATAGTCATCACCGATTTGCTTTTGTAAGTTAGCCAAATTGATTTTTAAATCAAATAGATATTGTCCTTTTTTGACAAATTCATCATCTCGCCAAGTCGGTGCATACATGATTACTTTTTTATCTTCTGGGAGATTTAAATCTCTCTTAATTTGATTTAGATAATCTGTATCATTTTGACGTGTGACTAAGACATCATTACGTGGATATCCTATTTCCCAAATACGGGCCTCATCCATCCAAAAAGCAGTTTTAAAGATATTTGTAGAATATCTATTTGGAGACACTAAATAATCCCAGCGTGAAGCTTCAGAATAAAAGTTCTTCTTATAATTTGCTGTTGTTGTTCCTGGCATTCTGACAACTTTCATATCATTAGCCAAACGCTTTAGTGGTGTACCATGCCATGTTTGAATATATACTTGGTTTTCTTTTTTATTTAAGTACAGTGGTAGACGAGCATTAGAAACCCAATATTTTGCTTTAGCATATGCTTGATAATACGCCCTAGAACCTTTTTGCACTTTAATAGCATTTCCTGGAATGACAGTTTGTTCTGGTCTAGCACAAACCCAAATATAATTTAACTGTGGGTAGTGTTGTTGCATATATTCATAAATATATTTTGGACTGTCACTATAATTTTTACCACCAAATGATTCAAAGACAATTGTCTTGTCATCTACAATATCTTTATCATCTGTCAATTGATATCTTGAGCGTTCTTTCGCTTTGCTATTAGTAACAATATCTTTGACTAATCTCGTTTTTTTACGTAACTTATTGATGTATTTCGCATGGTCCACATCATTCATAGCAAGGAAAAGCACTTCAAGATTATAAAGTAATTTACCATCTCGAATAATATTCCATTTCACTGCTTTAACCACTTTAATTAAACTGTCTTCCAATGCAACATAACGCGCTTTTATATCTCTTAATGATGGATCAAATCCTTGTTTAATTTCATTTTTCATTTTATCTATTAAAAAGCTTTGAATTTTTTTATTATCAGTACGTTGCATCGCATCGAAAAAGCTCTCCACATAATCATCAAATATCAAAACAAAATCTTGATCACTTAATGTATTGCCATTAAATGGATCATAAACTTCTCCACGATAATAAAATGGGAAGTCAAAAACTCTGACAAAATGTTCAGCGTATTTCAAATATTCCAGTGTAAATGACATATCTGTAAAAATTCTTAAACTTTCATTGAATCTAATGTGATGGGCTTTAATAATAGCTGTTCTGAATAATATATTACAAACTGTATGTTTTCGTAAAAAAGAATTAGGATTTGTTTGGTGTGATAAATACTCTAAACGTACTTTATCTTTATCAACGTACTGTGGTCGATGATTGGTAAACTTATGAATGGGAGCAATCAAGCCGTCAAGTCCATTCACATGGTTTAAATAAAAGTCTATTGCATAGCTTGCTAATTGGTCATCCGCATCAAGGAACATCACATATGGGGTATCAACATAGTCTAATGCCACATTTCGTGCATGTGCATGCCCTGAGTTATGTTCGATTTGAACGAATGTCACATCTTTATCATACGTTGCTAATTGCTGTTGTAATATTTCTGTCGATGCATCTATTGAACCGTCATCGACAATAATGATATCAAAATCTTGATTTCTCTGTTTTTTTAAACTGGTGATACAATCACCAATATGGTCTTCATTGTTATAATATGTCACAATAACCGATAATTTATTCAATATGTTTCGCTCCATTTTACTTTAGTTACTTATCTCTTGGATAAGTTTTTGATAGTTTTTTACCGCTGCAGCTTCACTAAATTTTTCACTTAATTTTACATCTTCACGCTTGATATTTCTAACTTTTTCTATTCCATTAGCAAAAGCGGTCACGTCGCCCGCATCAATTAATAGCCCATTTTCACCATCAATAATCAGCTCACTAGGTCCATACCGAACGTCATATGATACCACAGGGCAACCGTTATGAATACTTTCCATAATCGTCATGCCAAAGCCTTCATATTGGCTGGTCAGCAATGACGCTGTAGCATGTTGAAAGACACGCTCTGGCTGATTTGTATGCGTATTAAACACTACATTATCACAAATACCTAATTCAGTTGTTAAGTCTTTTAAAGATGACACTTGATTGTCAACATCTTCTCCATAAATATGAAGTTGACTATTATATCCTTTAGCCAAATATTGTTGGAAAGCATGAATAAGATGATCGAGCTGTTTTTCTTTAGCAATCCTGCCAATAAAACAGAAGTAATCGTCAACTTTCTCGGATGGTTCGGTCAATAATTGATGTTGAAAATGTGGAATCACTTCAATCTTATCATCACTTATATTAAATTGTTGCTGAATATCTGCCTTTTGATAGTGAGTCAACACAAGATATTTATAAATAGACGCGCTATTTTCTAAAGCCAAACCATAAGACTTTCGGATTTTACCATGTTCAAGATGATTGCTATGAAGTACTAAAATACGTTTAATATTATTTTCACACTGAATCAATGAACGATCTAATAGTCGCGCATCATTGAATACCACGCTGCCATCTGACAAAACATGATTAAAATAATAGGTAAACATTTCTTTTTCAGTATTAAAGACCCGTCGAGACTTATGCTTCGGATAATAAATAATTTGAAACAGTTTATTTTCTTGATCATTTGAAAAATGTTTTTCTAAATAAAGCGTGCCCTTTTTTTCATAGTATTGTTCTTTCAACTTGAAGGTGTTTTTGGGGTTATACGTGACGATTCTGTGCAGTTTACCGTTTACAGTGTAGTCTTTACGTTGAATTTTAACTTTCGTTTCAGTTGCAAGTAACTCCTCTGTTTTCATTACGTTAGAATGCTTATAATATTTTCTAGTCATTACGTGTTGTTCATGTTGATAATAGTTAACCGTATTTCCCTTTACTTTAGAAGTCAACCCAGGTATTTTAACTGCGGTTTCCTTTGGACCTCGGTGTAATAGTGACTTCGTTTTTGGTTTTTCTAACAATTTATAATCTGCTAGCCAATCATAAATATTATCAATCTTCAAATTTTCCGTAATAATCCCTTGTTGTTTGAATTTATCATACACTTTTTTATAGTTAGGATTATAGTTTGTGGTCAATATTGTCGATGATTTGTTCAATTTTTCCTCTAAAAATTTAATTCTTTTTAATAATGATTTCGTTCTTCCACCATGCACTGGCGGTAAGGTTGAAGTCACCGTATATAACACATAATCTCCTCCAATATATCAAAGCATCACGCACAGTGATTAACGTCTGCATCAATAGCAAAAAATTTGCAAGTGATATAAAAGCCATTATAGCGCCAACTTCATATTGTCATCTTAACTTAAGATACAAATGAATTTGACGCTATTTAAAGTCGGTATTTTTGTGTCTCAACTTTAATCATCTTTGCTTTAGATATAGTTAAATTAGAGTTGATTATTTCATATTCATAAAATAATTTCAAATTAAATCTATTAATTCGTAGCTTAAAGATTGTTTATCATTTCATTGTTTTAAAGTCTAGCTCTAAAATTATTCTGATAAATTTTGAGTCGTAACAAATTTACGATATTTGTCATGCTCAGCCATTAGCTCTGAATGCGTACCCTCACCAGTTACTTGGCCTTGATCAATAAAGATAATTTGTCCTGCCTTTTTAATTGTCGATAAGCGGTGAGCGATTACAATCGTTGTACGTCCTTTCATGAGCACTTCTAACGCTTCTTGAATTTTTTGTTCACTTTCACTATCTAGATTTGCTGTGGCTTCGTCTAGTAATAAAATATCCGGATTTTTTACAAAGCTACGTGCAATATCGATACGTTGGCGTTGACCACCAGAAAGCTTAAGACCACGTTCACCTACTAACGTGTCATATCCATCATCAAATTGCATAATAAAATCATGACAATTAGCTAACTTACTATATTCAATGAGTTCTTCATCAGAAATTTGTCTATTAATACCATATAAAATATTATCGCGAATGCTCCCACTCATCATGGAGTTAGACTGCATCACATATCCTATTTTATTACGCCATTTAGACAGTGAGATATCATAAATACTTTGGTTATGATACTTGATATCTCCCCCATCAATATCATACATGCGCTCTATTAAGTTGAAGATCGTACTTTTACCAGAACCTGATGGACCTACAAAGGCACTAACCTGACCTTGTGGAATACGAAATGATACATCCTTCAATATATCCTTTACATCATATTTGAATGTCACATGATCAAATGTTAATTCTCCATCGTCAACGATGTTAATTGCTTCTTCGTCAGTGATTTCAGTCTGTTCGGTTGGCTCTTGCATAATTTCATAAATTCTATTACTAGCACCTACTGCTTTTTTGTAATCGGTAACTAATGTCGATAAATTTATCAATGGCATAGATAATTGAATCACATAAAAAATCATCGCAATCAATGTTCCGGCAGTGATGGCACCGCTGGCGATACGTATGGCACCAAATCCTAAAATGACAGCAATCGTGATCAGCATAATCACACTCGAAATGGGTTGAATAACTGCTGTAATCTTAGCTTGTTTTAAACCTAAATTATAAATAGATTGCAAGTTTCTGTGCGCGTTATCTAATTCTTTTCTCTCAGTATTAGATACTTTAACTAAACGCATTTCAGTTAATACACGGCCTAATAAACCACTAAAATTAGCAATTTCTGTTTGTGTATTTTTAGAAATATGTTGCATGATACGACCCAAAGGCATGATGATTGCAATAAAAATTGGAATCGTAATAAAGGTTAATAATGTCATTTGCCAATCCATGATAAATAGCATGATGAGAGAACCCACGAGCGTCAGAATAGATGGCAACAAATCAGGTAATTTTTGTGAAATAAATTCATTAATTACCTTTGTGTCATCTGTTAAACGACTCATAAGCTGACCGCTCTCATTTTTATCAAAAAATGGCATTTTTAGTTTAATAATATGTTCCCACAACAAAGAACGTATGGCGTAAATTACTTTTTCACCAATTTTACTTAGCAAATATAGGCCGATACCACTTAACAAAGCATTTAAGATGAAAATGCTACCAAAAATGACGGCAGTACGCCAGTTAACACTACTCATTGAAAATTTATCAACCATCTTACCGGTAAATAGTGGAATTAATAAACCACTAATGCTACCTAAACTAGTAATAATAACTGCTCCTATAATCAACCCAACTGGCCAATTAAGTTTTTTGAACAGGAAAAATAATGGATTTTGTGCTTTCATGCTTTTACCTCTACAATTTTTATCTTATTTATTATGAAGCTTGCTATTTTCTGTTATTTTGACTGTTTTCAATCATTTCTTATTTACTATCACAGTTTATTGTTACTATAACACTGCTAAGCTCCGAGTTCTATAGTATTAGTATAATACTAATATTAAAAAAACACACATTTAATATTTTTTTAAATTCAATAAAGTACTAAAACATCTTAATTATCAGATTTATAGTTTTATTAAAAGTATATTCGTGGTAAAATGTGAGCATTCTAACTTCAAAGAAAAGGACTCAATTTATGAAAAAAATTTTTATAATACTTATATTGGTGCTTGTTAGCTTTACTCAGTTTACCCCTTATCTATTCGCTGCAGAGTCAGATGCTGTGTTAAGCCCAAGTCAAATCGCTACCCAATATGGCTATACTGGCATAACTGCTGCATACGATCCAGAAGGTGCAATTAATGTCAGTCAAACTGGACAAATCTTGTATAATTACCATGGAAATAAAAAATGGTATCTTGCCTCGATGACTAAGCTTATGACGATGTATTTAACATTAGAAGCTGTCAAAAAAGGAGACTTATCGCTTGATGATAAAGTGAAAATCACACAAAATCATTATCGCATGTCAACGTTACCTGAATTAAGTAATACAAAACTCTATCCTGGAGAAGTGTATACCATTGCAGAATTACTACAAATTACTGTATCTAATTCAAGCAATGCAGCTGCATTAATATTAGCTAACAAAGTATCAGGCAACGTCACTTCGTTTACAAAGCTTATGAATAAAAAAGCTAAAGAGCTTGGAATGACGCATACATATTTCACTAACCCAACTGGGGCAGAAAACACGCAACTGCAAGAATTTGCACCTAAACTAACAACAAATGATAATAATTCAACATCTACAGCAAAAGATTATGCAATTCTTGATCAACATGTCATCGCAGATACACCGAATATACTTCACTTTACAAAACAACTCGCACCAACGCAACACGGTGTAACGTATTATACATTTAATCATTCATTAGAAGGTGCTAGCTTAAGCTTACCAGGAACAGATGGTTTAAAAACCGGTTCTAGTGATATTGCTAATTACAACCATACTATTACAACAAAACGTGGTAAGTTTAGAATTAACCAAGTTATTCTAGGCGTAGGTGATTATAATAATCTCGGTGGCGAAAAAGAGAGAAATAAAATGGGCAACGCTATAATGGAAAGTTCGTTCAATCAATATGCATACAAAAAAGTACTTTCTAAGGGCGAACATAATATCAATGGTAAAACATATTATATCAAAAAAGATCTTTACGATGTTGTTCCTAAAACATTACACGCTAAAGACTACCAATTTGTCATTAACGATGGTGAAGTCCATTTAGATTACAAACGTCAATTTATTTCTAAACAATACGGCCCACCAACCGTTCAAGTTCAGAAACCTATGATTCATAAAGCAGATACCATAGCTAAAAGCACATGGAAAGATCATCCAATCATAACATCCACCGCTATTGGTTTACTTATCATTGCCATCGCACTGATTGTTTACCAAGTTATAAAACGTTTGTTTAAAAGAAAATAATAACAACCTAGGATACCTAGTTTAAGGAAGCGGGACAGCATTCATTATGAATTCTTAGTCCCGCTCCGGCAAGGTTGACTGGATTGAAAAAAGTTTGGCATCCGCGTATTTTCAATCCAGTCAACTACTACCAATATTTAGTTCATAGCCTAAAACATAATAATGTCCTAGACCCTCTTCATTATTTTTATATTAAATGTCATTGCGAAACGCTTGAGGGAACAAGACAACTTCAGCCACCAATATGAAGTATTGATTATAAAAGAAGCACAAAGACGATTGTAAATTTCAAATCATCTTTGTGCTTCTTTAAGGATTTATATCTCTAACTTTTTATTTTGCATCTTTACCATAAAGCTCTTGTTTAATTTGCGTTGTAGAAATGCCTTCTGTACGTTTTAAATAAACTACTTCGCATTTATCTTTTAAGAAATCAAATTCGCCTTCCCAATCATGACCCATAACAAATGTATCTATCTCATAGCGCTCAACATCTGTTTCTTTTTGACCCCAGTCATTCTCTGGAATTACTAAATCTACGTAACGAATGGACTCAAGCATCATTTTACGTTGTTCATAATCATAATATGACTTTTTATGCTTAATCTGATTAAATTCATCTGAAGAAAGTGCCACAATGAGATAATCTCCCATTTCTCGCGCTCTTCTTAACAATTCAATATGGCCATAATGTAATAAGTCGTAAGTGCCATAAGTAATGACTCGTCTCATGATATGTTAAACTCCTTATCCTTAACTAAAAATTTACAATCTTAATGTAGCATAAATAATTTCTTTACACCATCTTTTAGATGTCACTTTATAATTATTGTATTATTTTTTTAATAACTTCTTGATTCTCTGTTTACTAGTGAAACGCACTTTTTTAGGGGTTACACTAAATTCAAAAGCCAATAAACGCTTAGGTCTTCCAACGCCAACTTCTAACAACGTTTGTCTCCACAATTTATAAGTTTCTTTAGTCCAATGCGATGCACCCTGTTCAACAGCTTGAATCACTCTAAATAAAGCATCTCCTGAATAATGCGTATGCTGCATATCTCTAATATATTGAATGATTGCTTCAATCACAGTTATATCAATTTTAGGATACTTTAATAAATAATTTTGGATCAAATAACTAACAATGAGATTATCTAAACGATGGCTATAATATATCTTCTCATTATCTAATAATAGAATTGACATCATTCTAGAACGTACTTGTCTAGCATCATTTAGATAAGGTAAAAATTGGTCTGCAATTTTAGCAGTAATAGAGTCTTCTCGTTCATTATAGCCCAATACCACGTCTGGAATTAATTGAATATCCCTAGCCTTTAAGAACACACGCCCCATAAATGTATGTTCTTCACAGTAGACGACATCTTCATCAAAGCGCTCATTTTTAAATTTAGCACTAAATAACTTAGCACTTGGTCCGATTGACTGTAGAACTTCCGGACATTCTGCTAATGTAACCCGAGCTTCTTGCTTTAAAACTTCATGCGTAGGAATATCACGCCAATTCCCTTCTTTTCCTCGTACCATTTGTCCGATAACAACATCCGTATCTTCATATTTGTTAAAATAGTGCACTAGTTTGTCGATACTTCCTGATAAATATTGATCATCCGCATCAAGGAATAAGAAGCCCTCGATATCGGCAGACATGGCTTCCAGTGCAATGTTTCTACTCGCAGCAGCACCACGATTAGCTTGTTTTATAATTTTCATATTTTTTACTTCTTTTTGGAGTGCTTCTAATACTTCATGCGTAGCATCTGTAGATCCATCATTTACACATATAATTTCAACATCATGCGTGGTATCAATAGATTTTACTGCCTGACGTATTGTTGTCTCAGCATTATATACAGGTATGATAACTGCTATTTTCATTTTTTCACCAACTTATCAATAAAATTCATCAATAACATTAAACTCTGTGTTGAATTATAATCATGCCAACTCTCAAATAACGATTTAAGTTGTGCGCTATCATTCTTCAATTTATTAATTATCTCCGCTTCATCTGTCACTTTGTAAACTTCAGGAATCGTCCAATAAAATTGATTTAATCCACGCTGATCATGATATTCCGTTTCATCATAAACATAAAATAATGTTGGTTTGTGTAATAAACTTGCTTCAATGGGCAATGAACTATAATCACTGATAAGCACATCAGCCATAATCAATAATTCTTGCGTAGATATTCCTGAAGATTTATGGACGATGCTTGGATGAAATTGACTAATCACACGATACTCTGGCAGTGCTTGTTCAATCTTTTCACTGTTTATTTTGCGATTGTTGCCATGGTCTTCACGATATGTAGGAACGTAAACGATGAGTTTCTTCGTTATCCCATGCTGCTGTTTGAGATCGCGCTGCCTTTTTATCATATCCTGCTGTTGATAGTCTACTAAACGAGGTAGCCCAAATTTAAGCATTTGTGCTGCCTGCGCATCAAACGCACCTTCAAAGCACTTCCCCATTTCTTCTCCACCAATAAGATAATAATCTGTCGCATCGTAAACTTTTTTATATTGTGTCACCATTTGTGTGTTTGCAGTGTCTACTTGATGATCTTGGAGACCAAATAATTTAAGGGCACCTGATGCGTGCCAGGTTTGAATAATCGTTTGGCCTCTTTTTTTTCGATAACCACCTAACATAAGATAATACGTATCTATTAATATTACCCTAGCTGAGCTTAATGCTTTAATATGTTGAATGACACCTTTATTACCAGCAATTAAGTAGTTTAGATGACCTAATGACTCAACCTCTTGTTGGTATTTTTTAGGTCCAATAACCGTAATTTGATATGAATGTTGCACTAACGCTTTAATGATGGGCATCATATCTTCATAAAAAGTCATAAATACAATAATATGTTGCTTATTCACTTTTACAGGAAAAAACAACATATTTAAGCTACGAATAATGGCCATATAGAGTTTCTTGATTAAAATTCTCATAAGTCACCGCCAAAAATATAATATGTTTAAAATTATAAATGATTCTACAATAGATAGAAAATAAAAGCTGTACAATATGCCATAACTATTTCTTAGAAACAAGGCACGATTTTAACGTAATTCTTTTGTTGGAACCCAACTTCCTTTGCTTGTGGAATTTCTTGTCGAAATTCTCTTTGTTGGGGCCCACCCCAACTTGCCTTGTCCGTTGGCTTTCTTTTGGAAAGCCTCTTTGTTGGGGCCCCCGCATTTTTTTAGGCTGGGACATGTTTGGATGTCTCAGCCTAGTGGATGTTGATTATAGGAAGTCTGCAAAGTGATCGCGATAGCGTTTATGGAGTATTGATCCAACGATGAAGAAGAATAGTATGACTATTATATTGTATACTAATAATCTCCAATGCTGAATAAAGTACCATTCATGGAATAATATTGCGGCACGATAAGATTGAGCAATAAAGTAGACTGGATTTAATTTCATAATATTATGGATAATGCCACTCACACCGTGGTCTTTCGGCATCCATAATATAGGTGACATATAAAATAAAATCCTCATAATCGCTTGCATCATCATTTGTGTATCTCGAATTAAAATCCCAAGTGTCGATGTTAATAAAGCTACGGATGCTGTAAAGAAGAACGCAATCGGCACATAAATCAACAATTGTATGATATGAATTGATGGATAAATCCCTGCACCCATACATGCTAAAATAATTAATGTTAACAAGCCAATGTGTCCATAGAACTTACTCGTCACAATATAGGTTGGAATAATAGATAATGGAAAGTTCATTTTAGCAACTTGATTAAACTTTTGAGAGATAGAACGCGTACCATCTAATGTTCCTTGATTGATAAAAAACCACATGCTAATACCCACTAATAACCATAGTACGAAAGGCACGCCATCAATAGGATTGTTACTTCTAATTCCTAAACCAAACACAAGCCAATAAACCATAATTTGTAACGCTGGATTTAATAATTCCCATGCAATTCCTAAATAGTTATTATGGTTAGAAATTTTAATTTGGAATTGTGCCAAACGTTGAATTAAATAAAAGTTTTTTATATGCTCTTTTAACACAGTTAAGACTGCTGACATCGTATAAACCACACTTTCAAACGTATTACATATTTCTATTTTTACTTGACTGTCCACTGTTATTTGCGCATGCATAACCTGTGTTACACACTCATACGATAACCTGTAGTTGTAAACAGTTACCTTTTATTGTTGCACACGTTTACTTTATTACTTAACCATTATACTATCATTTAACTTAAAAAGTAGCTTTAAGTTGGCAAATGTCGATAAATTTCATCCAAACTTATCGTTTTAGCAGTATCTTTCATCAATATGTAATCATCTTAATAGTCGAGTGATATCTTTTATGATGTATCACTGAAATCTTCTATTCACTTTACACCAGGTTAATAAATTTCACAACTGATGTGTGATATATTATAATCTATACAAATGCACGTAAGGAAGGTTTAATTATGAACGTATCGGTAAACATTAAAAATGTTACAAAAGAATATCGCATTTATCGAACAAACAAAGAACGCATTAAAGATGCGCTAATTCCAAAGCATAAAAACAATACCTTTTTCGCTTTAGATGATGTTTCAATTACTGCTCATGAAGGTGATGTGATTGGGCTAGTTGGAATCAACGGTTCAGGCAAATCCACGTTAAGCAATATGATTGGCGGCTCTCTATCCCCTACATCTGGCGATATTGAGCGTCACGGTGATGTAAGTGTCATCGCCATTAACGCTGGACTTAATGGGCAACTTAGTGGTGTTGATAACATTGAGTTTAAAATGCTCTGCATGGGCTTTAAACGCAAAGAAATTAAGAAACTTATGCCACAAATTATTGAATTTAGTGAATTAGGTGAGTTTATTTATCAACCTGTGAAAAAATATTCAAGTGGTATGCGTGCAAAATTAGGTTTTTCAATCAATGTAACTGTTAATCCTGACATATTAGTTATCGATGAAGCTTTATCTGTAGGCGACCAAACGTTCACTCAAAAATGTCTAGATAAAATCTATGAATTTAAAGAACAGAACAAAACCATCTTCTTTGTAAGTCATAACATTCGTCAAGTTAAAGAATTTTGTACGAAAATCGCTTGGATTGAGGGCGGTAAACTCAAAGAATTTGGTGATATTGATGACGTTTTACCTCAATACGAACAATTTTTAAAAGAATTCAGGAAAAAATCCAAAGCAGAACAAAAAGCATTTCGTAAAAACTTGGATGCAAATCGCTTTATCATAAAATAATGACACTAGCTCAAAATTTATGAAACAAAAAAATTCATAAATTTTGAGTTTTTTACTTTTCAAATAACCTAATCAGTACTATGATATAAACAGATGTAACAAATTAGACACATTTTATGCGTTTGGAAAAGTAGGTGATTGAGTCATTACTAACAAGACATCACAACAATTTGCAAACCTTGTACGTGCATACCGTAAGTCATATATCGGTAAAGGCCCAGAAAATATTAAAGTATTCTTTAAAGATAATTGGGCTGTCTGTCACATGACCGGAAGCTTAAGTAAAGTTGAAAATTTCTATTTAAGAAATGACGATTTTAAAAGCATGTTGAAATATGGCAGAACCGAAGAAATAAAAGCTTTATATCAGCAAAACCCTCCAACTGAAATGGAGAAACTTGTTGGTGCAAAATTTGTAAAATTATTTACAGATGTTGATTTAAAAACGGATGAAGTCGTTTCTATATTCGTCTTTGACAAAACAATCGAATAATTATCAATCTAAGGGATTGGTGTAAGGTACTCAGTGCTGTTTGCTAACCCACTTTTTCAAATATGCTAATCAAAGTATGCATTTTAGGAGGTGGTCGAACAAGACTGAGTATTTTTTTACTAATTTTTAATATATTCTCATTAGCCATGCGATTAACATTTTAATTTATATAAATAGGAGCGGATTAATTATGAAAATTGTGGCATTATTCCCAGAAACAGAACAAGGTTTAGATAATCAATTATTAAATACAACAAAAGCAATCGGTCTTCCTGATTTTCTTGAACATACAGAGCATGAGCTTGTCATTTTAAAAAATGGAGAAACAGACTTAGATCAACACTTAAGTGATGCAGATATTATTATTAGCTCACCATTCTATCCTGCTTATTTAACTAGAAAACGTATCGAACAAGCACCAAAACTAAAACTTGCTATTACTGCTGGTGTTGGCTCAGACCATGTCGATCTTGAAGCAGCTAGTGAACATGACGTTGCCGTTGTAGAAGTAACAGGTAGCAATACGGTAAGTGTTGCAGAACATGCTGTTATGGACTTACTCATTATTTTAAGAAACTATATGGAAGGTCATCGTCAAGCTGTTGAAGGTGAATGGAACCTTTCTAAAGTAGGTAATCAAGCACGTGAATTACAGCACAAAACAATTGGTATTTTTGGATTTGGCCGTATTGGACAGCTTGTAGCAGAACGTTTAAAACCATTTAATGTTAACATTCAACATTATGATCCTATCAATCAAAAAGATTCTGAACTGTCTCATTTTGTAGAGTTTGAAGAACTTGTACGCACAAGTGATGCAATTACAATTCATGCGCCATTAACACCTTCTACCGACACACTATTTGATGCTGATGTGTTATCTCAAATGAAAACAGGCAGCTATCTTGTTAACACTGCACGAGGTAAAATCGTAGATACTGACGCACTTGTTGCTGCAGTTAATAGTGGTCATATTCAAGGCTATGCTGGAGATGTATGGTATCCACAACCTGCACCTGCAACACACCCTTGGAGAACAATGCCACGTAATGGTATGACGATTCATTATTCCGGCATGACATTAGAATCACAACAACGTATTGAAGATGGCGTTAAAGATATTTTAACTCGTTTCTTTAACAATGAACCTTTCCAAAAGAAAGATATTATTGTTGATAGTGGACGTATTGCTAGTTCAAGCTATACAGCAAAATAATACTCATAACTAAATCTGTTACGTTATCTTGCTCCCCCCTATTCGATCATTGCAATATAACGCCCCTGTTTGAAATTAAATGATATAAATAAAGGAAAAAGTCGAGACAAGTGCATATGGCACATCGTCTCGACTTTATTTTTGCTTATTTCTTATGCTGCTCTTTATGTTCTTTATACTGTGTTTTAGCAACCTTTAACATAAATATAGGGATGCTTTTAAGACGTCCGATACGTTTCCAATCAATTAACAACCGATAAACCCATTCTATATTTAATTTTCTAAATACTTTAGGTGCTCTTTTTTTCATGCCACTAAAGACCTCAAAAGAACCTCCAACACCCATCATTACCGTATGCTTAAACTGATGTTGCTGTGCGACAATCCATTCATCTTGTTTTGGAAAACCCATACCAACAAAAATATAATCGGGATTTAATTTTTTAATTCGTTTTAATACTGTCTCATCATGTGTATCAACATATCCATGATGACTAGCAAACGTAATATATGGATAACGTTGTTGTAAACGACGTTGTGCTTTAGTCACAACTTCATTTTTCGCTCCTAATAAGAATACACGTTGACGCTTTATATTAGCCATTTTTAAACATTGATCCATAAGTTCTATCCCAGGAATACGTCGAGCTAATGGTCGTTTTAAACGCTTTGATGCTTTAACAATGCCCGTGCCATCTGCTACGACGTAATCGGCTTGATTGATTAAGTTTCTATAATGTACGTGTGTAGACGCATAATCAACAATTTCTGGATTAGCAGTTACAATCCACATATTATCGTCTTGCGCTTCATTTTCAACATATGCTGTTATGTTTTCTACCATTTCCAACATGGTCACATTATCAAATCGAACACCTAAAATATCTATTTTGTGAGGCTTGTCGTGATTACTCATAGCAGTATGCTCCTTCGAGTTTTCTATCTAATTATCGACATGCGTGATAACTATATACTTTGAATATATAGTTTATGATACATTATTCCCGTTTGCAATTGTATTCTTAAAAATACATCTAAAGTCCAAAAGTTAAAATATTCAAAGTAGCGTATAATAAAAATATCATGTACTAAAAACAAAAGATTACGAGGTTTATTATGTTGTATTTAGAAGATTTATTTACCACCGTGATAACTTTAAAATTTTATATCATTGTGTTAATTGGTATCTTATATATTTTAATTCATCATTACAGATATCATCCTGTTCTTGCCTATCTTGACATTTTATTAAATTACATACCTGTCTTAACACATGAATTTGGACATATTCTATTTAATAAAATAAGTGGCGGTCACGCTAAAGATTTAGTTATTGTTACGCGACCATATGAAAGACAGATGACATCACAACAAGGTTATGCGATTACGCAATCAACTAGTAAATTAGGTCATGCAATAACAACATTAGGTGGCTATATTTTGCCTCCAATTATGTTACTTGTTGGTGCTGCTTCGGCACATTCTGAGCATCCAATCATTTTTCTAATATGCTATATTGCTATTTTTATCTATTTTCTAATTTTAACGTCTAGAAAATGGTCTCCCATTATCATTTTGATATTGTTGGTAACATTATTATATTTATTTTTACAGCAAGCGCAGTATACTTTTACACATACAATAATGTCTTATAGTTATCATTTTATTTTAGGTGTACTATTAGGCGAAGTCATACAATCGTCTTGGACAATTGTTAAATTAACATTTCAACGTCCTAAAACCCAATGGGATGGGCAGGCATTAGCAGATATGACACATGTCCCTAGTATCGCATTCAGTTTAATTTGGATTTCGATAAACGGTTACAGTTTATATCTGTTATTCCAATACTCATTTTACTAATAACTACCCCATCTTATAGCTTAATTTGCATCAGTAAAAATAAAAGGAGCGAGAAATCAAATTCTGACTTCTTGCTCCTACGATATATTTATTCTTATTTTAATAAATATCCTTTGTATGATGCAGTTTTAACGCGTGACCAAAATCATTACGCTTGCTCAACAAAAATATTCTCCGCATTGTCAAAACTTAAGATTGACGTATTATCAGTCCTTTTTAAAATAAGCACTTTATTCGTCTCATCTTTAGCTACTATTTCCACTTCATTGCCAATTGAGATGTCTTTACTTGATAAATAAACCAATAACTCCGTCTTATCTCTCACACGTCTTATTATCACATGCTCTCCTGGTTCAAAATTTAAGATAGAAGTTGTATATTTCTCTTTGTATTCATTACTCCGTGGAATAATACCTCCATGTGGACAAGTGTCTGGATAGTTTAAAATCGCATCTAAGCGTTGTACAAATAAATCAGAAATTTTATGTTCTAATACCTCTGCTTCTTGATGCACTTCTTCCCAATTATACTTCAACACTTCAATTAAAAATAATTCTAACAAGCGATGACGTTTAATAATATCTAATGTATGAATTAAACCTTCTTGAGACAGTTTAACTCCTTTATACGGCTTAGTTTCCACATATCCAGCCTTTTCTAGACGACTCACCATTTCACTAACTGATGGTGGCTTAATTTCAAGATAGAGCGATAACTGCTTATTGGAAACAAATTGATGATCACCATCATTTGCAAGTATAGCTTTAAGATAATCTTCTTTTTCTTCTGTTAACATTTCTTCACCTCACAGACACATTCACCTAATTGTACCATGAAAATACTTGACATGTTAAAAGTTCAGAGTTTATCATGAAATAAATTAGGTTAACCTAAAATTTTTGTTAGGGGGTGTAAATATTTTAGAAGTCTCTAACTTAACACTTCAACTTGACGGTAAAATTGTCTTGAAAGATATTTCTTTTAAAATACCAATACAAGGCGAAATAATTGGTATTATAGGTCCTAACGGTGCCGGCAAGTCATCATTAATTAAATCACTGATTGGTGAGTTTCAAGCAAGCGGGAAACAAACATTATTTAATAAACCGATACAACATCAGTTAAAATCTATGACCTATATTCCTCAAAAAGCCAACATCGATATTGATTTCCCTATTAGTGTAGAACAAGTCATCCTCTCTGGCTGTTATAAGGAAACAGGTTGGTTTACTAAAATTCCGAAAAGTGCACGTCAACATCTCGTCGAAGTTATGGACGATTTAGAACTAACACCGCTGCGCCATAAACAAATCTCACAGCTAAGCGGAGGACAACTACAACGTGTCCTTGTAGCACGTGCTCTAATGTCTGAAAGTAGAATTTATTTTTTAGATGAACCATTTGTTGGTATAGATTTTAGAAGTGAAGATACCATCATGCAAAAATTAGCAGCGTTGAAGCGAAGTGGTAAACTTATTTTTATTGTTTATCATGACTTATCTAAAACTGAAGCCTATTTTGATCGTGTGTTGTTATTAAACAAAACATTGCGCTATTTAGGTCCGACTAAATCCGTTGTTAATAGTGAACTCATCTATGAGACATTCCTCGGAAAATAACACTATTTAAGAAAGGAGTACCATTGCTGTTTATGATAGATTTTCTAAATCAAATATTAGATTACCAATTTTTACATCGTGCCTTAATTACTTCAATTGTTGTAGGTATCGCATGTGGTACTGTCGGTAGTCTAGTCATCTTACGAGGATTATCACTTATGGGTGATGCCATGAGTCATGCAGTGCTACCTGGTGTCGCGGTATCCTTTATCTTACATATACCGTTTTTCATTGGTGCAATGATTTCAGGTATGCTTGCAAGTTTATTTATCGGTTTTATTTCTGATAAAAGTAAAACTAAACCCGATGCAGCTATAGGAATTTGTTTCACCGCTTTCTTGGCACTCGGAGTTATCATGATTAGTTTAATTCAAAGTTCAACTAATTTGTATCACATTTTATTTGGTAATTTATTAGCGATTACGAATCAAGCATTTTTGTCAACACTGATAATCTGTGGACTGATTTTAGTATTAATTATTATTTTTTATCGTCCATTGAAGATTTCAACGTTCGATTCTACATTTAGTAAAATGAGCGGTTTGAACACATCATTGCTACATTATTTTGTCATGCTGCTACTTGCATTAGTTACAGTTGCCAGCATTCAGACTGTGGGTATCATTCTCGTTGTTGCCCTACTAGTTACGCCTGCTTCGACTGCATTTTTAATCACGAAGCAACTATCTACAATGATGATGGTTTCTAGCTTATTGAGTACGATATGTTCAATCATTGGTATGTTCTTTAGTTATCTATACAACTTACCTAGTGGTGCATCTATCGTTATCTGTACGTTTATTACATACGTTATTGTATTTACTTTTAAAAAATTAGCTAACAAACAGAAAAGAGGTATTTCATCATGCGAAAGTTAATTCCCTTTATACTTGCACTGTTATTAGTATTAACAGCTTGCGGAAGTAAAGATACATCGCACAATCATAAAAAACTTAACGTTGTAACAACAAACTCTATTATATATGATATGGTCAAACATGTCGGTGGTAATAATGTAAATATACATAGTATTGTTCCAGTAGGACAAGACCCTCATGAATATGAAGTAAAACCGAAAGATATTAAAAAGCTTACAGATGCTGATGTCATTTTTTACAATGGTTTAAATTTAGAATCTGGTGATGCATGGTTTGAAAATGCTTTAAAACAAGCCGGAAAATCACTGAAAGATAAAAATGTTATCGCTGTTTCCAAAGGCGTTAAACCCATTTATCTAAACGGAGAAAATGGCAATAAAGACAAACTAGACCCACATGCTTGGCTAAGCCTAGACAACGGTATTCAATATGTCAAAAATATTCAACAAGCCTTGAAAGACATTGATAAAAAACATGCTTCATCTTACGACAAGCATGGCAATAAGTATTTAAATAAACTTACAAAATTAAATAATCATAGTAAAGCAAAATTTAATGACATACCGAAAAAAGAACGAACAATGATTACCAGTGAAGGCGCCTTTAAATATTTCTCAAAACAATTCAATATTCATTCAGGATATATTTGGGAGATTAATACCGAAAAACAAGGTACACCTGAACAAATGAAACAAGCAACAAAATTTGTTAAAGATAATAAAGTAAAACATTTACTTGTTGAAACAAGTGTAGATAAAAAAGCTATGCAAAGCCTTTCTGAAGAAACCAATAAAGATATTTATGGCGAAGTTTTTACCGATTCAATTGGTAAAAAAGGAAGCAAAGGCGATTCATATTACAATATGATGAAATATAATATTGATATCATTCATAATAGTATGAAGTAATAGCAGACCTGCTTGCCCCAATCACCTTTGAGGTGAGCAGGTCACCTTTATAATATTAGTATGCTTTGTAGTCCCATATCGTGTATAAATCATACTGACACACTTTGTGTTGTAAACATCATCCTCCGTAAAACTTATAATCAACCTATACACGATATGGTGGTATAAAGCTTATACCATATAAAATTAGTGCGCGTTTGTGTAACCCATACACTCCCCAAACGCGCACTCTTTTTGTTTTAATCTGTCAAACTATCAACGATAACCATTTCATCATAATTAATCGCTTCTCTAATTTTTAATGCAGTACTTTCAGTGATTTCTTCATCTTCAACTAATGAATTTAATACGCGACGTTGCTCTCGTAATGCGTTGAGCTTGATTTTAGTCATTGTATTTTCTGCTTTAGTATTAAAGAAATTATCAGGTGTTAAGTTCTCAATACGCATTAAGTAACCATCACAGACCATACCAATTTCCAAAGTATTGTCACTTGTTGCTTCTTTTGCTAAACGACTTACGACATTATAATGTACTAATTTATTGATTCTCGCCAACTCTGTAAGGTTATCTGTAACGCTCAAAGAAGAAGATGCATTGATACGTGTCTTTACACGACTTTTAAGTAACATACCTCTCACAGCAACAATCATACGTCGGATTAATGAAGCTTGACGATAGACTTGCGTACGTTCAGCATAGCGCATATAGTTTTCAAGTGCACTCGTCGTAATGTTACCTTCCTCAGCAAGATTTTCTAATGTTTTTGTTTCTACATTAAATGCAATTTTTTGTAATCGCTCTAGTTCTTTAGAATTTTCATCATCTTTCGACATCGTTTTTAGAAATGTTAATTTATCATGATATTCTTTAATCACATTACCATATTTATAGCTAGTATCTAATGTCGCATGTTGATTTAAATAATCAATCACATTTTCTAATATATATATTCTTGCTTCTTTAAAGTTTAAACTACCGATTTTCGCTTTAGGTGCATTCGGTGTTATTAGTGGCAAAGCCACCTGAGCAATAACTAAACTAATGATGACCATCCCAGATGCAATAAATAATAAATCATTACGAAACGTAAATGCATGATGATCTGCCAATACATATGGTAATGTCAACGCGATAGCCAATGAAATGGTACCATGTACGCCACATATCGTTATGATTAAGGCATACAAACTTCTCTTTGGCGGTTTTTCATCTGTCTTATCTTCTTCTTTAGACATCATCTTTTGAAAAGGGCTGACAGATAAATAAAAATATGGATATAATACATAAACCCAAATAAACCTAAAGACATATACAGCCAAAGCAATCAGCACGGTTATCGCCATTAAAAATGGTAAATTATGTGGTTCATTATCAATAATTCTAACCACAACTTCAGGCACTAAAAAGCCCAAAATAGAAAAAACAAAACCATTTAGTGCATATCCTAGGATATTCCATGTATGGTTATAGCTCATTTGCAATTGTGTTCTCGTTTGGGCAATACGATCTCTTTCAAAGCCATGAACTAAGCCAGCCACAACCGCCGCAATAATACCTGAAGCATGAAACATTTCAGCAACTAAGTATGTCACAAACGGTGTTAATAGTTGTATGAAGGTAAACATATTAATATTTTCAATGCCTCGACGTGTTAATGTTAAGCGGAATCTTACCAAAGCAACACCGATAATGACACCGACAATGGCACCACCAATTGAGGCAATTAAAAATTGTTCAATCGCTTCAAAAATTGAAAATACACCTGTAATTAAAACGCCCACTGCTATTTTAAATGAAATGATACCTGCAGCATCATTAAGTAAAGACTCACCTTCTAAAATAGTCATTGAACCTTTAGGTAGTATTTTGCCATTTGTTATTGCCTGCACAGCAACTGCATCTGTTGGACAAAGGATAGCTGCTAATGCAAAGGCCGCACCAATGGGCAATTCCGGCCAAATCCAATGTACAAATAATCCTACACCAAGCACTGTCGTAATTACTAAACCTAAAGCCATTAACATAACTGGTTTAATATAACGTCTTAAGTGCACTCTTGATACGTTAACACCCTCTACAAATAGTAATGGTGCAATTAGTGTAACCATAAATAATTCGGTATCAAAGTTAAATTCAACAGGAACAGGAGTTAAGAAAAGTAGCATGCCAAATGTAATTTGAATGAACGCAAGAGGTACTTTAGGTATAAAAGTATGCACAAAAGAGCTTATGATGACGACACCGAGAAATATTAGAATCGTTTCAAATATTTCCAATCTTTCACCTCTCCATTTTTTCTTTGCATAATTGAGTTATTCAATACATTGAGTAATTGCAATCACAATGTCTCTTTTATGTAGATAACAATAAACATAAGCATAGAGGATGACCATAAAGGAAGGAACTGAGCCTAAAATTGTTCTATGTCATGCATTGATTAAATTTCAATTAAACTTGTAATAAATTTTAACATGTTGTATACATTATTTTAAATGACTTGCTTAAATAATATATTTAGGTCAATATGTCATTTAATTTTTTCTAGCAGTGTTATGATGAGACCTGCTCGAAGATCATAGTTCTTATTTATCATCGCTATAATCTGATGAATCAGTTTGTTTCTTTTTTCCAACATCTTTTTGCGTAAAATCATAATATAATTTCTCGCGCCGTTCTTCTCTTAATTTAGCACGTGTTTTTAATTCCTCAGGTGTGTTAAATTCCTTTGAGCTCAGCAATATTGTTGACTGTCGTGGCACATCATCTTTGCGATACATATAAGCTCCAGTACGATAGGCAGCACGTGCTACCAAATGCATTCCTACTGGAGAAGTTAAATTAATAAAGACGATAGATAATAACAATCTCACACTAAAGAAACTTTGTTCATTAGTAAAAAATATTAATACTCCTACCAACGTTAATAGCACTGACAATGTAGAACTTTTAGTTGAGGCATGGCTTCTTAAAAAGACATCCTGAAATTTGACTAGGCCTATTGAACTAATCAATGCAATCATACTACCTAGAAATATTAGAATTGAGGCACATAAATTAATTATTTCTTTTGTTAGTTCCATTAAACACACGCCCTCCTCCTATAAATCTAGAAATTGATACAGAGCTTACAAAGGATATGATAGCAATGAGCATGATAGAATCCAAAAATGATACTGTACGATTAATAACACTCAATACGCCTACGATGGACATGATAACAGCACTCGTTGTATCAAAAGCCACTACACGATCCGCTGTTGTTGGCCCTTTAATTAATCTAAACATAGCGATAAGTAATGCAATACCAAAAACAATTAACGCACTCGTCGTAAAGAACATGGTTAAAGTCGCTATCATTATTGCATCACCTCCAAAATTAAGTCTTCATAATGTTTGATATTTCTGAGTAAAGTTGCTTTATCCTTGTCCGACACATCAATACTATGAATAAAAAATTTGTTCGTTTTCTTTGAAATGCGTATAACCGTAGAACCAGGCGTAATAATAATCAATATCGTTAAAAAGGTAATAGCCCAATCATTTTTCAATGTGGTTTCATATGTCAACAACCCAGGATTCATATCATTCGTCTTAAACAAAATATAATTAATGGTCGAGAAACTTGATGTAACTAATTGGTATAAATAAACCATTAAAAATTTAAATGCTACCCACAGTTTCTTAGGATAAAATTCTTGATTGAAAAAACGATGCAAAATGTAAATAACAACGATACCAATCACATATCCTGAGAAGAACGTTGAGAACAAGAATGAATCTTCATCTTGAAATAAGACCCATAAAAATGCAATTAAAATATTTAAAACTACTTGTCTCATTTTAGTTCCTCCTTCAAGTGTGGATTAACTAGTTGATGAAATGTGTGTCCATCCATATTCATCTTTGTAGCATCTTCAGTAACATTAAGGACGATCGGTGCAGCAATTCCCATTGTAATGACAACTACAATTAGTACGCTTAAAATACTTTTACGATGTGTCGGTAATGGATTGAAATTTACTTGTTCACCATCCGCATCACCCCAATACATCACAAAAAAGATTCTAAATAAGCTGTACATCGCTATTAAACTCGTCAAAATCAATAACGTTAAACCTATATAATTGCCATTTTGAATGGCACCTTGAAAAATAAGCACCTTCCCTGGAAAACCACTAAATGGCGGCACGCCACCTAATGCAAAAATCATAATGACAAATGCTACACCATACAATGGTTCTTTTTTAGCTAAGCCATTTAAATATTTATACTCCCGATAACCAGTCATATAAACTAAACTACCTATAATGAAAAAGAGCATTGTTTTAACAACCATATCATTAGCTAGATAGAAAATAGCTCCATTAACGCCATCAAAAGTATTAGAACCAAGACCTAGAATAATAAATCCAATTGATAAGACTACTTGATAAGAAGCGATTTTCTTTATGTCATGATAAGCAATCACACCAAACGCACCAATAATCATCGTGATGCATGCCATAAATACCAGCAATGGATGCGTGACTCCAGTATGTTGATTAAACAGCAAAGTGAAAAAACGAATTAATGCATAGGCACCTACCTTGGTCATTAATGCAGCAAATAGCGCAGCCAACTCTGTATTTAACACAGCATAAGCTTTAGGCAACCACATAAAGATGACCAATGCAGCTTTGGAACCAAATGCAACTATAAAGACTAATGAAATAATAATGATTGTTTTATTATCCTGCATTTGATCAAGCCTTAATGCAATTTGAGTAAAATTCAACGTTCCTACCGTTTTGTACAACAAACCTATACCCAGCAAGAAAATCCACGAACCAATAATATTAAGTACGACATAAATAATTGCCGCTCTTAATTGTTCAACAGATTGTCCTAACGTAACTAGTACAAATGAAGCCAATAACATAATCTCAAACATCACATATAAGTTGAACAAATCAGAAGTTAAAAAGGATCCAATCACACCAACAGTTAAAAATAAAATAAACGTTGGTAAATAATAACGGTTAACTCGATTTTCACCACGACCAAACCCGTATGACATAATTAAAGTAACCACAAATGACGTTATTGTTACCAACAATAAACTAAGAGAATCGCCTAAAAATTGGATGCCGAAGGGTGCTTTCCAACCTCCAAAATCTAAAGTGATTGGCTTATGGTTCAACACATATATTAATAATGCTAAAGAAATAACGGTCGTAACAGACATCGTCCCAATATATAATATTTTTGAAGTATTGTTCTTATTTTTAGTAAAAACTAAGACAAGCGCACAGAGAAAAGGAAGAAGAATAGGTAAAATAAGTAAATTACTGCTCATGATTCTCTTCATCTCCTCTCAGCAAGTTAATTTCTACTTCTTTCGTTACACGATAAGTTCTGTATACTAAGACGAGTAGAAAAGCAGTCATCGCAAAGCCAATAACAATGGCAGTCAAAACAATAGCTTGTAATAAAGGATCAACATAATTCGTATTCGAAGTTCCAATAAGCGGCTCCGTCATATGACTACTATATTTACCCATGCTCATAATAATAAGATTCCCAGCATGCGTGTAAATTGAAATACCAATAACAATTCGAATTAAATTAAGTGATAGGATCATGTATGTTCCTATAAATACTAAGAATCCTATAACTAATAATAAAATGATGTTCATGACTTACCACCACTAATGGATAACATCACTGTAACAATCACGCCAACCACCGTCAGCAAGATGCCTAATTCAAATAAGGTAACCGTAGTTAGGTGCAATTCATCGAAAATAGGCAAATGTAAATGCGCTTCAGATTGATATAAAAACGGCTTGCCAAAAAACATAGGAACAATGGCAGTCGTAACAGAAATTAATGCACCTAAAATCATCAACTTTCTAAAATCAACTGGTAAACTTGCCAATACTTCTGACACGTCAAAGGCCAAGAACATTAGAATAAATGCCGAACTAAAAACAAGTCCACCAATGAAACCGCCACCTGGGTTATTATGCCCAGCCAAGAAAACGTAAAAACCAAATATTAATAAAATAAACACTACAATTTTAGTAACTGTTTTTAGAACTACATCATTTTCTTTCATCTTGACCCCTCCGATCTTTATAGTTAAGTAATGTGAAGATACCTAATCCAGCGATAATTAAGACCAATCCCTCAAACATAGTATCTAATGCACGAAAATCTCCTAATATAGCATTGACAATATTTTTTCCACCCGTTAGTTGATAAGCATTAAGATAATACTTAGAGATTGAACTGATGCTTTCTCCATTTTGTGTGATGAAAATAAGCATCATTACTGACCCAGCAACAATCAATGAAATAATAATTTTAATCGTTTCTTTCATCATATTGGGTGCTTTACGAGCCACGTTTGGTAAACGTGAAAAGCTGACAATAAATAGTATCGTTGTAATTGTCTCAACAACAAGTTGTGTAAGTGCCAAATCAGGGGCTTTCATTGCAATAAAAAACAATGCAACAGAAAAGCCAATCACACCATTTAAAATAACCATTGTCAAGCGCTGTCTAATAAAGACAAGCGCAATACCAACAATGCTAATTAATATAAGTAAAATCACTTCAAGGGGGCCAAATTCTGAAACATGAACTTCTGCCACTTTGGGAAAACCAACTTGAATCATGCCATAAGCAACAATCACAGAAAAAATCATCAACGTAATAATCAAATAATAATTCAAGCGATTACTCATTAATTTTCTAATACTTTGTCCAGAATATCTTTCAAACCATTGATACACTGAGCGATACGATTGTGTAATTGAAGCCGTTTTTAACATGCCTAAACGGAGATATTTCCAATCAATAAACAGTGTTCCAAGTAAACCTACAGCGATGATAACAATGGTAAAAATTAGCGGTAAATTTATGCCATGCCATTGTGAAACGTGTGGTGCGATAGCTTCAACTTCTGTACCCAACTGAGAAACACTACGTAGTGCAGGTATGACAATGTGTTGCGTAAACAAATTGGGAATAAAGAAAATAATCGGAATAAGCAGACCTAATATCACTGCAGGTATACTAAATAGCCACGGCTCGTGAATATTTTTTCGAGGGACTTTTTGCGTATCAAATTTACCCCAAAAGGTTTCTTTAACCATGTATAATGCATAAATAAAAGTAAAGAGACTTGCAATAACACCAATCGCTGTAACGATGATTGTTAACGTTATATCAAATTGTGCTAGATTACGCGCATGCACTAGTCCGTCGAAGAACATTTCTTTACTTAAGAATCCATTCAATAACGGGACCCCTGCCATGGATAATGCTGCTAATGTCATGACAATATGCATCTTAGGAAAATGATGCCTCATACCTCCAAGACGACGAATATCTCGTGTACCTGCTTCATGATCAATAATGCCTACACCCATAAATAATACACATTTAAATATGGCATGATTCATTAAATGAAATAAACCAGCAAATAAAATCATGATGTATAATTCTGCCATTTTACCTGTAGTTTGTTGTGCAATTCCACCTCCAAGACCAATCATTGACATAATCATGCCGAGTTGACTAATAGTAGAATAAGCCAATATCCCTTTTAAATCATATAATCTTAGCGCTGCGATAGCTCCAAATATCATCGTAATTAAACCGACAAATGTCACAATATAAATATAACTATCATTTAAACCAAGTAATGGTGTGAATTTAAATAACAGAAATAAGCCAGCTTTCACCATTGTTGCTGAATGCAGATATGCACTAACCGGTGTGGGCGCTGCCATCGCTTTGGGCAGCCATACGTGGAATGGAAATTGGGCTGATTTTGTAAATGCACCAATTAGCATTAGAAGCATAGCGGGAATAAATAGCGGTTGTTGGGAGATGTGGTGTCGTTGCTGTAAAAGCTCAGTAATCGTATTTGTTCCAGTCATCATATAAAGCATGATAAAACCTGCAAGTAGCGCTAGTCCGCCAAACACGGTGATCATAAATGATTGAATAGCACCTAGCTGACTATTTGCATTGCTATACCAATATGAAATAAGTAAAAAAGATGAGATGCTTGTTAATTCCCAAAAAACGTACATCAGAATTGTATTATTGGAAACAACAATACCTAACATGGCAAACATAAATAATAATAAATAGATAAAAAATCGAGGTAAATTATCTTTCCCAGAAGTAAGGTACTGTGTCGCGTAGAAAAATACTGCCACCCCAATGAGTGAAATAATCAAACCAAACATTAGTCCAAGGCCGTCTAAACGTAAATCTACATTAATGTCTATAGATGACATCCAAGGTATATGGATGGCTGGATACTGTTCTTTTAATACTATAGGTATGTGATAAATAAAATAGCTTGATGCCATTATAGGTGCAAGTAGTGCAATGTAACCAGTATATCGTTGACTTGGCTTTATAAATAAAGTGCCTAAAACGACTACCATAACAACGATGAGTGCACCCATAAGATAAACAATGCTCATCAAAAGCCTCCTTTTATGTAAGTGATTACTTATAAATTCAATGCAATCACTGTTTGATTTTTCTCAATTTTCTTAATGCCAATAAACTTCATTGTTTCTTGCGTCGTCTGGTGACCTAAATATTTTTGTATTATTGAAATTGAAATACCCGATTCATAGGCATGATATGCAAATGTTTTGCGCAAAGTTGTTAATCCTATATGTAAAATACCTAATTCTTCTGCTGCTTGATGAATAATTCTATAGGCCTGCTGTCTTGAAAGCGCCTGCTGTGTACGTATTGATTGGAATAATAATTGCTGATTAGCCAATTGATAGTCATCAATATAATCTGTCAGTTCTTGACGTAATGTTTCAGGCAACTTAATCTTAATTGACGGTACTGTGTTTTCAATCCAAGCTGTTTTAATATTCCCTCTTTTCGGATTTTTAATATCTTTCACTTCTAATTTTAATAAGTCTGTCAATCTAATGCCGGTATGAATTGCTAATTTGAAAAATAAATAATCTCGCTTAGATTTCATGCTAAGCACTTGATACATACGCTTAATATCTTCTTTATTTCTAATAGGTTCTACTTGATTCATTTGGCCACCTCATAATTGTTTCTCATTTAATAATAATACATATTTAAGTTACATAAAAGAATTATGCTTATATATTCAAATTCATTTGGCTCTTTTGATAATGCGCAACGATATATAAAGTGTAAGGAGGTGAAAATAATGAATCAAATCAATCAACTGACTGTTCAGCTTACTGAAATCAAACTTAATGATGCAGGTAAAGCACAAGAACAAAAACGACGCTTTGCAAAACTGAATCCACAAGCCACTGCAGACCAAATCAAATCATTTTCTCAAATTATAAGTCAACTTACTGGTTTAAAATTTGATAAAGTGGAAGCGATTAAAACTGAAGAAATTGTATAATAAGGAGGACATATCATGCCAAAAACTCTAGAATTAGTATTTAAAACGGCTGATAATAAAAATGCTAGACTGCAAGTTCCAAATATCGTTGCAACAACCGATGCAGATCATGTTAAAGAAGCCATGAATAACTTAATTGCATTGAAAATTTTAAATCCAACAACTGGTTTACCAGTTAAAGCTATTGCGGCTTATCTCATTGACAAATCAACAACTGCCATTTTTGAAGAAAAGTAACTTGTTCATACTAATATCCATAGCAATTGATTATTATTAACCATTTTTGACGGAGTCTGGGGCATCATTATTTTTCAGGCTCTGAACTCTATATTGATGGTAGTTAACTGGATTGAAAATACGCTTACACCAAGCTTTTCAATCCTAGTCAACCTTGATGGGGAGGGATAGAATTCACAATGAATTCTATCCCTCCCCCCTATCTATTTTTTAACAACTATCTTTTATCGTACTTTTATTTCAGCTATAATAAGGCCAATCACTTATTTTAAAGAAAGCGTGTTTACTTATGATATTACTATTTATATTCGGTCTTATTGCCGGTATGGTCGTACCTATTCAAACGTCAATTAATTCAAGGCTAAGCTATTATACGAAGTCATCATTTTATGCATCGACCATTTCCTTTTTCACCGGAACACTTTTTTTAGTTGTGCTTAATTTAATATTCAATCCACAGCTACTACATATCATACATACTCAACAAACTTCTTTTAATTACACATGGTTTGTAGGTGGTTTACTTGGCGTTTGTTTTCTAACAGGTAACTTACTGTTATTACCACGACTGGGTGCTGCTTTGACAGTTGTCATGACCGTAACTGGGCAAATTTTCATGGGGGTAATTATCGATACCTTTGGCATACTTGGAGCTCAGCAACATACGTTCACTACGCTCAAAGCTTTAGGTACATGTTGTTTGCTTTTAGAAATTATTTTAATGAACTATTTGCCGAAATCAAAGTTGACTGAAACCAAACAGCCACGTTTTTATTTATGGCTTATCATTGGTCTCATTTTTGGTTTTGCACCCCCGTTACAAACAACAATTAATAGTTCGCTAGCCCAACAAGTGCATTCCTCCCTTTTTGCATCTCTAGTGTCTTTTAGTGTTGGAACAATGGCTTTATTCATCTTAACATTATTATTTCATCGTAATTTACGTCTTGAGCGTTACCATGAAACGCAAGGAGCATTGCATCCGATACATTTTATCGGAGGTCTGCTAGGCGTAGCATTTGTCACTGCAAACATTGTCCTAATGCCTCATTTAGGTGCAGCTTTAACTACGATTATAGGTATGTTAGGTCAAATGCTTATGGGTGTTATTATTGATCATTTCGGTTTATTGGGGACACCTCAAAATCGTATCACTATAAGAAAAACATTCGGTCTTATCGCCATTGCTTTAGGGATTATTTTGCTGCGGCTTTTTTAATAGACATTTGTCTTGTCTCAAGCCTTAGAACGTGAAATCATTTAATATCGTTCTGAGGCTTTCAATATAGCCAAAATATTGTATAATATTTTTATAAAATAACCCCGAGGTGATTTAACTTGCCCACAATATTCAAACATCATTTTATTTTCCCCTTACTCCTACTATTAATTGTTCTAGCTATTTGCCTGATGGTTTATCACACGTATTTTAATCAACCTAAATCTTCCCCAACTTTAATAACCGTGAAACCATACCAATCAGCCTCATTTACCGCTATGGAACAACCTAAATCCTTTTATGAATTACGTTATCACTCAAGCTATGGCTATATAGATCATATTTATGTCAAAAATCAGCAACTCATCCAAAAACAGACACCTTTATTAACTTACTATAATCCTCAATTAGAACCCCTTATTCTTGCACAAAAGAAATTGCTTACTCAAATTAATCATTCAAACGTTTCTAACACATTTAAAGATCAAGCCCGTTTAAAATTTATTAGTGATATTGCAGTTGAACAAAATCATTTAGTAACACGTTTAACTTCTCCAATCAAGGGGTATGTTTTGATAAACAACACGACGCCCTCAAAAGAAAATGATATTATCTTAACGATTACAAGTGAAGAGCATATCATCGTTGGAGATTTACCAGAAACATTCCGCAATAAATTTAAAATAGATGAAGAAGTTACATTACTAACCAGCAATAATCAACAATTTTATGGCAAAATCAATAGTATTTCTCCAATTCCTAAGGCATATCATACAAAAAATTCTGTTTATCGCGTTATAATAAAATCTGATAAAAATTGTCCTCTTGGCACACACATTAAAGTTGCACCGTACCACACAACTTTTGAACTACCACAGTCAGTATTAATTCAAAAAGATTGCGTTTTGATTTCAAAAAATAACAAATTAATTAAAAGAGAAGTAAAATACACTAAGAGTTCAAAAAAAGGGTATATTATTATAACGCAAGGTTTAAATATTAATGACCGCGTTGTAAGACATCCTGAAGCCAAAGATATTTATGATTGAGCACACTTAATGACACTTAACTAATTTTTTTATATAATGAGACTAAACTAAATTACGCCGACATTAATTTGTAATATGAAAATTCTGTTAAATAAAAACTAACTTATCTCAAAACAATATTTTGTTTTATTAAGTGTTTTTATGTTTACTTTTTATTTTTATTTAGTTATAATTAACTAAATAATATAGCATTAAGTGCATTTAAATAAGTTTTATTGACTTCAAACTATCCATAGGCAACGCTTTAATTTTTTTATAAATCTGTATGATTATTAAATTGGGTACGGTGTCTTATAGTAAATGAGGAAATATATTGGGGAGGTTTCACATATGGCAGTTTCAAAAATCAATGATTGCTTTGAATTATTAGCGATGGTTACTTATGCTGACAAATTGAAAGGTATTATAAAGAAAGAATTCTCAATTAGTTTTGAAGAATTCGCAGTTTTAACATATATCAGTCAAAATAAAGAGGATAAATATTATTTGAAAGATATTATTAATCATTTAAATTACAAACAACCACAAGTTGTTAAAGCTGTTAAAAATTTGTCTCAAGAAAACTATTTCGATAAAAGACGTAACGAACATGATGAAAGAACTGTATTAATTTTTGTTAATGCAACACAACGCAAAAAAATCGACAAGCTATTAGAGCAAGTAAACAACCGTATTACAGAAGCAAATAAAGATGCATAAGTCAGCACATAATAATGCAATATTATTGCATAAACGCGATCAGCTATAAGCTAATCGCGTTTTTTATTGACTAGAAAATGAGTGTAATAACAAACTTATTCTAGTTTTACTAATAGTATGATCAAAACACATTTCACTACACAAATTAAGCCATTAAAAACATATTTGTCCATAATCTTTTACTATAGACTATTAAATTTCAATAGATCTCAATCTCGCTTATGATCATGTTAAGAATGACTTGCATCAATAAACTGAGTTAAAAAAGACAAAAAGTGATCAGGTTCTTCAATGTGTGGTGCATGTCCTGAGTATTCAAACAACTCCTTTTGGACACGCGTAAAATGGTTATCAATATCATCGTCACTAATTAATGGATCATATTTGCCATCAATAACCAATGTTGGCACATGTATAGTCGTTGGCTGTTCAGCTTGACTATTGCTTATTGAATATAATGCTCTACTGGCAGTCGCATTGTCTTCTGACGTAGCCTTATGATATAAATATTGTGCTTGGAACCATTTCATTGCCCGACTTTGTTCCTTGAAAATGTAAGGAAATAATATCAAAATAGCCTCTGAACGATTGAAACCTTGAATCTCTTCTTGATGCTCAATCATCAACTGTGTAAAACCATGGACGACGGCCTTACGTTTAGAAGAAATCAACGTTAAAGACAACACTCGGCTAGGATATTGTTCAGTAAATTCACGTGCAACCATGCCCCCCATCTCATGGCCGACTAAATGAGCCGTACAGATTCCCAAATGACGCATGATTGCTTTTAAATCTCCAATATGGTCAGATAAGTGATACACATCTGGTCTCGAAGACTTACCATGACCACGTAAATCATATGTAATAACTCGATACTGTGTTTTTAACTCTGCTGCTAAATTATAAAAACCCGCTAAATTACCATTTAAACCATGTAGTAAGATAATGGGAATGCCCTGACCTTCGTCTTTATATACTAATTCTTTTTGGTCAAACGATTTAATTTTGTCCATGACGGCACCTCCCTTTACTAATCTGTATACCCACTCCCGCTAAGAATACGCTAAGAAGTTTAAAAACACTTTATTACTTTTGTATTTATATTCATTTATTATAAAAAGCTTAGCCCATAGCATCCTACATAACATAGCAATACCTATGGCTAAGCTTTTAAAATTTTTATATTTTGGTGCGTGATGATAATTGAATTGTATAGTATATCACTAATACAACAATTAATATCCATATTACTAATGAAAATATTTGAGCTTGATGAGGGTTATGAATAACTGCATCGATTGTTTTTTGTGCAAAGAGAAGGCCTATTCCTGTAAACTCATACCGCTTTAGAAACATGCCTAATAAACTTAGCGCAATTCCTACAAAGAAGACCACTTGATGGCCATACATCGAAACTGGCACAATTCCCAAATTAAAATTGAATGCGCGCATTACAATTAAAATCATAGCTAATATAGCGATAACAACTCCCATAATCATCTCGACACGGTTGCTATATAAATAATTTTTAGCTTCTATTCTAAAATGCAGTAAAACTGTCAATGGAAATAATATAATACAATAACAAATAGACATCGTTGTTGCTGCTTGATAAATAACAAATTGTTTATCATATAAATATGAGATAAGCACAAAATTAATGATGAAGAAAATCGCCGGGTTGATTTGTAAACCAAAAATATTGCGTTGAATGGTCAAGATAATTTGTGCCGGCGACTTCCCTCTATACTCAATATAATCCTCGTTTTTTGCTTCAGATTTAGCTAAATCATGACGATATTTTTCTTCAATATCATCAATAATATTTGAGGGTAAACCTTTATGTGTGAAGTAATCATCGATATTTTCTAGTAATATTTTATCATTAGGACGCATGATAAACTCCTTTACGTAACTGATTCGATAATCAATTGTATCATAAGTTATTCGCATTTACTTAAAGTTTAACATAAGTCACATGACAAAAAGAAAGCGACAAAATACAATCATTTAAAACATGTATTTGTCGCTTCTATTATTAATATGTCAGTGTTGCACAAAAAGTTATTTTGCAATATCTATACGATATAATTTAATATTTTTATCTTTTGGTGAATTTGATGCAAATTGATATGTTGTTTTACCATTTTCAATATAGCCAAAGTTACCACTTACGCTATTGTATTGCACGCGTGCAATCGCTTTGTTACCCACTAGGTGCTTAACATGCTTATATGTTGGGCCATCTGCTTTATTATAAGTCATAGAAATACGTGTAACATAACCATGGTCTTTTTGACCATTTGCAGTAACAACTAAAACACCTTTACTTGTGCGATACTCATAATAATGTTCTTTGCCACTTGGCTCTTTTGAATAGATAGGTGTGCCATATTTTTTAGTTACTTTATTAATAGATTCGCCTATATTAACATCTTCTAAATTTTTTTGTCCATGCGTTAATTGTTCTACAGTTTGAGAAGTATTTCCAGATGCAGCTTCAACATGATATATGCCTACGCCACTGATTACCAAGCCAGAAACTAATAATGATGCCATTAATTTTTTCATAAGCTTTCTCTCCTTCTATTGTTTCTATCTTTCATTTGCTCATTCATATTATACCCTACATATTACTAAAATAACACTACTATTACAAATATATTACAAAAATATGTAATTTGTAATATAATAAATATATAAACTGCCGTTTCTTTACTTACTATTGTTGAGGTATATGTGCTTTAATAAATGAACTAACCTGACTAATAAAGTGTTCTTGTTCTTCAATAAAAGGATACAAACTAGAAGCATTAAACACTTCAAACTGTGGTTGTCCTACTAAATCTGCAACTTCTTTTGCCTCTACACTTGTAACTTGCTCACCATGTTCTCCAGAGATAATGTATGTAGGTTGCGTTACTTGGTTAAATGACTGTGCAATTCCTGTTGTTTTAAATACTTCTTCAACCGCTTCTATCTCTTCTTTAGTGGAAATCGCATTTGTGTCTTCAATATGTTTTAAATATTTGTTTAAATGACGCGGTTTATAATATCTATGTTTATCTAAAAATTTCTCTTGTTTATTGTCTTCCCAATTTCTTATTTCATTAGCATACTTACGGAACAAACGTTCAGCAGGCAATTCACCCTCTATTGACGTCGGATTGACTAGCGTTAATGAAGAACAATATTCAGGATAGCGTACGGCTAAATCAGCTATAATGTTAGCTCCTAATTCGTGACCTATAAACGCTGCTTGCTCGATATATAAATAATCGAGCAATAAAATGATATCATCTGCAAATTCATTAAATTTAATGATTCTTGGTTTATCAGAATAACCATGCCCTCTCAAATCTATCAGCACAACTTGAAATGATTCTGCTAACTTCTTAGATAAATCTTTAAATATAGCTGCGTTATCATATGCCGTGTGTATTAATACTACAGGATAACCTTCACCTGCAGTATGATAATGAATCGTAATACCACCTTTTCTTGTAAATAACTCCATTTATTATTCTCCCTTCCCTGCTGATTGTTGAGGTAAAATGTCTAATATTTCTTCAATCGTTGTTATCGTGTAATCTACTTCTTCAGCTAATGGCTCAATTTCCGCATCTTCTTGTTTAAACCATACACTAACCATGCCCATTGCTCTTGCTGGTGCTACATCGTTTAGTGCATCATCACCTACATACATCATTTCATTTGGTGTAATTCCTAATTGAGCAATCATATCTTCAAATATTTTTGGGTGTGGCTTACGGTATCCTACCATTTCCGAGGTCGATAGATAATTAATTACATGTTCAATTCCTAGAGAGTGAAGTCTAAATTGTTTGATCTTTGACTTACCATTGGCAATCACACCAGTAAGATAATTTCGTTCTGTTAACTGTTCTAAAGTGTATAGCGTGTCGTAGTATGGAAAGACATAGCGATAAAAATGCATTTCAAAATCTCGAAATAAATCTTTCCATGTTAAACGATCAATATGAAATTGTTTAATAATTTCTTTATAGAGATTTGGTTTATCGTTGTCCTCATCATCATCTAATTCAATAAATGTCTTTTTAAAATCTGCTAATTGAACATGCACGAAGTAATCATGGAAACGTTCATATTGTTCTTCAATAAACTTATCTCTTGATTTCTTTCTATCTAATAAAGTGCCTTCTAAATCAAATACAACTGCTTTAATACCACTTAAATCCATGTTTGTCCCTCTTTATTATATAATTTGTATTATCGTAGCAAAGACTTATTGTCATCTTAAAAAACGTGCAGATTTTATCAACATTAAAAATAACACGGGGATCCCTATGATGGCTAAAATAATACTTGCCGGAATTTGAACTGGTGCAATAATAATTGCGCCTAGCCAATCGGTTATCACCATCATAGTCCCACCAATTATAATATTCAATATCATTTGAATATATAGTGAGTAACGATGATGTATCCTACGACTTAATTGCGGAATAATCATACCTATAAAACCTATTATCCCTACATATGCTATTACAATAGCAGACATCATTGAGGCTATAATTAAAACATAGAAAGTAAGCGTGGTTACATTTAAACCTAATGATTGTCCTTTAAGATCTCCAACTTGTAGTAATTTTATTCTCGGTATCATAATAAATAAACATAGTAATAAAGGCAAACATACCACAAGCATTATCCAAGATTCATAAAATTCTGCCGTAGCAAAGCCTCCAAACATATAATTTGCTACATTATTAAGTTGTTTAGGCTTAATCAGTATTAAAATATAAAGTAATGCATTAAACAATGCACCAATCATTAAACCTGTAATAATTAATAATCGCATTGGTTGTTGTTTAGCCATCGTATAGACAATTGCTAGAACTAAGATAAGTGTTAACATGCTTGTACCAATGGAGAAGACAGGTATCCAGAGTACGCTGATACCAATAAATAGTGGTAACGCCGCACCAAATGTGGCACCACTTGCTAAGCCTAATGTGAAGCTATCTGCCAACGGATTATTTAATACAATTTGAAACAGTTGACCAGCTACAGTTAAAACAGCACCAGCTATTAACGCTTCAAGTACCCGTGGTATGCGCACCTTTAGCAATATCATTTGATTAAATTGATCTAATATTGAGCCTAAGTTCCATAACAGACTAGTGCCTATAACTAAACATAATAACACAAGCCAAAGACTTACTACTTGATATCCTTTCATTATCGTCACTCTTTATCTTTTTTTATTAAAACCTCACTTGACCACAGTAAATAAGCTATATACTATAAGCAATAAATTAATATACAAAGCAAGCTATATTTTCCAAACATACTGTTTAATTATTAGTCTTACAGCAATAGCCCACACATTTTTACCAACTTTATTATCATTTATAGATGGCTTCTTTTAAATCCTTTAATCCCTCATCAATACGTGGACCAGGTCGTGAAACTTCGTCACCATTCACAACTTCAACTCTACCATTTTTCACTGCTTTCACTTGATTAAATCCACCTCGTTTTTTTACGATATCGTTGTATTCAGATTTTGAAATACCTTCTGTAGATATTAATATATCTGGATTCTTTTTAATAATAGCTTCTTTGCTAACAGCTTTCCAACCTTCAATTGAACTAAAGCTATTTCGTGCATGTAATATAGTTAACATATCGTTAAAAAATGTCTGCCGCCCTGCAGTATAAATGTCTGGTTTAGAGGACACTTCTAAAAACACCTCTTGTTGTCGTTGATGCTGCGGTATACTATCAACTACTTTTTTAATGTTTTGTTTTGTGTCTTGTATCAAAGCTTCTGCTTGCTGCTCGCGATGAGTTACCTTACCTAGTTGTTTAAATGTTTGATACATCTCATCAATAGATTGAGCATCTTTCACATAAATCACTTTGACACCACTTTTTTGTAGCGCTTTAAGTACTTTATCAGATGATGCTTTTTGTGATTCATGCGCAACAATTAAATCTGGTTTTGCTTTTAATAATGTCTCTTTATTTAGATTCATCGCATCAAATTGTTTTCTTCCTTTTTTAATATCTTTAGGATAATCATCCACAGTAGAAACGCCAATGAGTTGTTTCTTCAATCCTAATTCATATAATATTTCTGTATTGCTTGGCATCAATGACACTATTCGTTGATACGGTGTATGCGATTGTTTATCCGCATTTTGATGTTGACTACGTTGCGTTTTATCTGATTGACTACAAGCACTTAATATAAGCAGTATCGATAGCAAAAGTATAACCCCATATTTTAACTTCATTATGTTACCACCTTTATATTTATTTCAATATTCATCATATCAAATTTATTAAGCTACTATTATGTGATTTTCAAAAATATTAAAAAAGCACAAAGACGATTTTCAATTTTTTAATCATCTTTGTGCGATTATGTTGGGATTTGTATCCTAGTCTCTACATTATAAACCTTTAAAAATTTTGCACTTATAATTGTAGGTATATTAAAAATTGTATCTTATTACAGCCTAGTGCACTTCAGGTTCTGCACCATATTTATTAGGACCTTTATCACTTTCTAATAGACAAACAATAAGCGCATATAGCGCAGTCACAATAAATGTTATAGTATATACTAAACCAATGAATAGTCCAATATTTCCTGCCATTTCAAATAATGATTTATCGCTAGAATCATTTAACACAATCTTAAAAATATTCTCAATGATTGATAAGCCGTCAAATATTGCAATAATAAGCGGTGCAGCCATGGTGCGACCACAATCATGGAAACGACGAACTGAAATACTAAATAGTGGAAATAAAGCAACAATTTCAACAAGTGTTATCATTGAGTCTTTAATAGGACGTGATATAGGAAACACAATTGATAGGATAGCTATCAAAAAATAAGCCACAATCACTAGCCCCCACGTTATTAAGACAGACGGCCAAAATTCTTTGCGTCTTGTTCTTCCTTCAAGCTTAAATGTATTTAACCAAAATTTTTTGTAAAAACCCACAGCATGATCTCTCCTTATTTGTAATCAAACATTCTTTGTTTATACTTTACCACAGATTAAGATGCCTATTATCTTTTAAGCAATATAAGCACGAATTGCTTCAGAGATATAACAATTTAGGCCTTCTCTTCTATGTCGATTAATATAAGCACTAAAGCGTGTATCCTCTTCATAGAGTGTTGCCATATAGTTTAAAAATATAGTATCGCATTGGGGTACTTGTTGCAATATAATGTTTTTTAACTTAACAATATTAAGGTAAACTTCTGGTTGTGTAGCTGAAACTCCTTGTATTAAGTATTCATTCATGCAATCAAAAAATTGATTCATGGGTACTTCAATACGTTCATCCCACTTTTTACAAGCGCTATTTTGTTGCACTTGCTGTATGCTATAGGACTGATAATAGTCTGTTTGCCCATACTTTATTTTTGCTTCTTTAGCATATTGCGCATGCAAACGTACATGATCATAATCAAGTTCATCTAATGCTTTCTGATGTGATGAAGTGAGATGGTGTTGTAAATCTTGTAATCGCTGTTCTAACTCATAATAACGTTTCAAAATTTGCTGGTAATGTGCTTCAAGCAACTTGTTTTTAGCTTCTATATCACTATGACAATACCTATAAATTTGTGACAAAGATAGTCCCATATTTTTCAAAAACTGTATTTCTTGTAACTTCTCAATATCTGATTCACTATAATAACGATAACCATTTTCCGCAATGATAGAGGGGATGAGCAACCCTATCTCATGATAGTAACGTAATGTTCTAGTACTACTTCCCGTAATATGCGCAACTTCATTAGGTAAAAATGTGTAATGCAAACAACTCACCCCTTTAATATTTTTCATTCATGCATACTTATCTACTACTATAAACAATAACGTTACGTTAATGTCTATATTATTGTTCAAAATATTCATCTAAAAACTTGTACTTTTTACTATTTGAACTATTGAAATAATTTTTACCAAAATTATCTAATAATGCATGAAACTCATTCGCATCTTGATTTGTAAAATTTACTGGTAATGTGATATGCTGCTTTAATTTATCATAGCTAGCTGTTTGTTGATAGCCTAATTTATGATATAAACGCCGTGTATAACTGTCAGGAATAAATTCAACACCATTGAATATATAAACCATTAAGACATCCGCTGTTTCCGAGCCAATCCCTTTAATTGCTAACAGTTCATCTCTCAATCGCTTATCAAATAAATGTGCAATGTGTTCATAGTCAAAGTGATACATATGTAACCAACTGAACAATTCATGTAGTGCCTTAGCTTTATTTCTATAAAATCCACTAGGACGAATTATACGCTGCAACGTTTCTAACGATAAAGATAAAATACTTTGCGGTTGAAATTGTGTTGCCTCTTTAAGACGAAGCAATGCCATATGTGCATTGTTCCATGCTGTATTTTGAACTAATATCGCACCTGCTATCATTTCTTCTGGAGTTTCTGCAGGCCACCACGCTTGTGGGCCCATCTCTTCGAATAATTTGTTATAAAGTTGCTCAGTTGTTAGCGTTGGCACATTATCACTCCCATTCATAAGATAAAAATACCCTCATAAACAACAGGCTATGAGGGTACTTTAATTCATTTATTTTACATAGACTCAGGTGCTGACACGCCTACTAAAGTTAAGGCATTATGCAATGTAATTCTTACCGCTTCAATAAGTGCAACAAGTGCTTTTGTCTTTTCTTGATGATCTGTCAAAACCTTTTCAGCATTATAAAATTTATGGAATGCTGCAGCTAAGTCTTGAATATAATTTGTTAAACGATGAGGTGCACGGTGCTCGGCAGCATTGTCAATAACTTGTTCAAATTCAGCAACCTTTTTCAATAAGTCAATCGCTTTGTCATTCGTGATCAATGAAAAATCAGCATCTGTAGTGATGTCTATTCCTTGCGCTCTTGCTTGTTTCAAGATAGAACAAATACGCGCATGAGCATATTGTGCATAGTAAATTGGGTTGTCTTGTGATTGTTCTTTTGCAAGTTCCATGTCGAAGTCAAAATGTGAATCTGGACTACGCATGGTTAGGAAGTAACGCGCCGCATCTACGCCTACCTCGTCCATAATTTCACGTAAAGTAATGGCATTTCCAGTACGTTTACTCATTTTTACTTCTTCGCCATTTTGCATTAGACGAACCATTTGCATGATTTGTATTTCTAAACGATCGCTATCTACGCCAAATGTTTCTAAGCTTGCTTTAATACGATTAATATAACCGTGATGATCTGCACCCATTAAATCAATTAAGATATCATTACCTCGATTAATTTTGTCATAATGATAAGCCGTATCAGGTGTGAAATAAGTATACGAGCCATCACTTTTGATTAAAACACGGTCTTTATCATCTTTAAAATCAGACGTGCGTAACCATGTAGCACCATCTTTTTCGTACGTATAACCGTTTTCTTTCATACGTGCCAATGTGTTTTCAATAGCACCATTGTCATATAACGTTGTTTCACTAAACCAACTATCAAAGTGCGCATTGAAATCAGCCAAATCTCTCTTCAGCTTCACCATTTCGTATTCAACACCTAATTGTCTAAATGTTTTTAAACGATCATGGTCAGAGTAATCTTTAATTTCCGGATGTTTCTGCGCTAAGTCTTTACCAATTTCAATAATGTCTTTGCCGTTATACCCATCTTCCGACATTTTATGACTCGTATCACCTAATGCTTCAAAGAATCTTGTTTCAATAGAACGCGCTAAATTCGTGATTTGATTACCGGCGTCATTAATATAATATTCTCGTGTTACATCATATCCTGCAGCAATTAATATATTGGCTAGTGAATCGCCTACTGCTGCGTTTCGAGCATGACCAATATGTAAGTCCCCGGTAGGATTGGCAGATACATATTCTAATAAAATACGTTTGTTTTTAGGCTCACTTGCATAACCATAATGCGCTCCCTTAGAAATGGCTTCAGGAATGATTGCCGTCAAATAATGATTATCTAAATAAAAATTTATAAAGCCTGGTCCTGCGATGTCTACTTGTTTTACATGTGCTTTCGTTGTATCAAGATGATCTACAATGGCTTGGGCAATTTCGCGTGGATTCCGCTTTGCTAATTTAGTTAAGACCATCGCAATGTTGGTAGAATAGTCACCATTTTTACTATCTTTAGGAATTTCGATTTTTATTTCTGGTATTGATTGATCTTGAATGAGTTTAGCTGATTTTATGCTCGTTTTAATTTCATTAATTAATGTCTGCTTTACTTGTTCGATAATATTCATTCGCTTATCTCCTTATAGTTTATTTCATACTGGTACGTGCCCATTTTTTCATTTTCTTGATACAACTCATAATGTATCTTCAATTTGCCACCCGACTTGTTGACAAAATGCAGGATACTCAATGTTTTAACCGTTAAAGTGAGTCGTCCTGCTGAAATATCGTACAAAGTCGTTGTTGTTTTACCTTCAACAAAATGGAGGTTCATATTAATATCGCCTTTGCGAATGAGCTTGACCCCTTGTTGGTCTATTTTAATCGTTACATTTACATTAGCATCTTCTATATTTTCTTCATATCGAATGAATTCGGACTGACGCTGTTGCCATACACCAATCGTTGTCATATCAAATTGTTGCTTATCGCCATTTTGCTTTAAGACTTGCTTTGTATTAATCTTTACAGTCTTAGTCAAAAGTTACTCACCTTAATCTCTAAATAATTACACCACATTATAGCATAAATACTATAGCGCTTGTAGTCGTCAATATACTAAAAATATGGACTTATCGACATATTAAATATCTTATCATTAAAATTAATCTTGCTTTAAAAGACTTTGCTATTGAACTACATGGACCAATATCAGAAATACAATATGCATTCGTTAATCATATTCAAAAATAGCGATATAGTCAGCATGAGTATGCCGATAAATATGCATCATTCTATGACAATTATTCCCCTTATGAAACTGGACATATCGCTAAGCTCATCATCAACTGCTTCTTTTTTAAAATTATATTGCTTTAACTACTTAAATCGTTAAAAAGCTGAAACAACTCTTGTATAAGTTGCTCCAGCTTTTGCTTTGCTTCTTCATTTTAATCTATCATATACTGTAATTTGCCATCTGCGTCACAATATTTATCTATTCTTTCTAAAAATATCTGCTTCTGATTCAAGTTCTACTATGTCATAATTATATTTATCTACCAACATTTTATACTTATAGAAATAGATGATGCCAAAACAAAGCGTTGTTACAAACAATAATAGTTTAGTCATTTGTTGTCCTCTCATTCTATAAATCAATTCACTTACAAAAATTATACCATTTATTAAGTTGATTACAATATTAATTGATTAATAGACTGTGCTACATTAACATAGAGCAACCTTTTCAAATATATGTATCGCTCTGGTTATTACATAGCGTTTAAGCATCTTGTAATATGTTTATATATAGCAGCTTAGAGTTAATCTATGCTTGATACAACATAGGTGTTTTGACATTTCAAATAAATCATTAACGGTGATTTTAGACAAATTTCCCATTTTTAAAAATGACACGTTCTTTTTGACCATCTATAAAATAATTAAAGTTTTCTGTTTGGAAATCACTTAATAGCACTTTGGAAGTACCATATTTCATACGTTCATTTTCAGTTGTAATAATCATTTTGCGATATAGCCAACCTTCTTTTAACGTGATATCCTTCACTGCAGTGTAATCTAATAGCATAGCTTCTCTCGTTTCAAATGTGTTAAATGCCACAATGATAGCGGCAAACAATTCTTCACCAAGATAATAGACTGTCAAATCGTCACGATGATGTTGACCAACTAACATTCTCCCTTTTTTAAATTCTTTATCTGGAAAATTTATTTCTAAAAAATCTATAAGTTCTTGTTCTCTTAATTTCATCTGCATAACGTCATCTCTCCCATATAATTATTAATTTTATTATATATAAAATTTCAGTATTTGTATATTTTATCACTATGCGCTGAACAGAAATAATTCATATTTTGTTTTAAAATTAATTCATTTAAATGGGAAAATCACGTTAAACATTATTATTCAATCTTACTATATTGCTCATCATCGACGGGTTCTAACCATTCGTTAGAGCTATTTTCTGCTGGAACTTCAATCGCTAAATGTGTAAACCAGCTATCTTTTGTAGCACCATGCCAATGTTTGACTTCTGCTGGTATATGAACCACATCACCTTTCGTTAACTTACGTGCAGGTTCTCCCCAGGCTTGATAATAACCTTCACCTGCTGTTACAAGTAAGATTTGTCCACCTTTATGATGGATATGCCAGTTATTTCTACAACCAGGTTCAAATGTTACATTACCAATAGTTATGCCTTCTGTAGACAACATATTAAGATAACTATCCCCAATAAAATATTCTTTAAATGCGTCATTTTTTTCACCCATTTCAAAAACTGTATCAATATTTTTGTTAGTCATTTTTATCACACTTTCCTAAATTTGTTTCTTTAACCAATGAAAACATATAGAAGCTGGAACAGTAACAAAATGTCCCAGCTTGATGTATAGCTATAATGATGTTGTATCGTTCAAATTAAAACTTAATAACCATACGCCCAGTGATTTTACCTTGTTCCATTTCTTCAAAGATATCATTAATATCCTCTAAGTCACGTGTTTTAACTTTAGGAACAACTTTACCTTCTGCAGCAAATTGGAAAGCTTCTTTTAAGTCTTGACGTGTTCCTACTAAAGAACCGACGACTTCAATACCATCTAACACAAGACGTGGTATATCTAAATCCATTTTGTCTACAGGTAAACCAACAGCAACAACACGTGCACCAGCTTTAACAACATCAACTGCTTGGTTAAAAGGTGTCTTCGCTACTGCAGTAATCACTGTGGCATCTAAACCTTTATTATTGGTTAGTTGATTAACGATTTCAGTTGCATCTTGATTTTTAGTGTTCACGACTGCATCGGCACCTAATTCTTTGGCAAAATTCAACTTATCATCACTAATATCAAATGCAACGACTTTAGCATTAAACACATTCTTAGCATATTGAAGTGCTAAATTACCTAAACCACCGATACCAAATATTCCAATCCATTGTCCAGGTTTAATTTTGCTCACTTTAACCGCTTTATATGTTGTAACACCAGCACAAGTAATTGATGAAGCTGCGGCAGGATCTAAGTCATCAGGCACTTTAACGGCATAATTTGCATTTACAATAACCTCTTCTGCCATTGCACCATCGACCGTATAACCTGCATTTTGGACATCACGACATAATGTTTCACGTCCAGAAGTACAATATTCACAACGTCCACAAGCTGCGTACATCCAAGCGATTGACACACGATCGTCGACTTTTAATGCGGTAACATCATCGGCAACTTCAATCACTTTTCCGATTCCTTCATGACCTAGTATTCTACCTGTAACATCACCAAAATCTGCATTTTTCACATGTAAATCAGTATGACAAACACCACAAAATTATGTCTTAACAAGTACTTCTCCAGGCTTCAAAGAACGTAAAGTTTTATCTTCTAAACTTACTTTATGATCTTGCGTAACAACAGCTGCTTTCATGATTACTCCACTCCTATCATTCGTTGTAATACAACACTATTATAGTTTAATTATACCATGCAAAAGGTTACTATCGTTAGCAATAACCTAGCTCACAATGTTTTTCATTAAATTATATTTTAAGCATAAAATATATAAAACATCCGGGACAACAATGTCTTTGACAAGTTAAACAAGCATGCAAGATAGCATTCATTTTGAATTCATATTCCCACGCCGGCAAGCTTGACTAAGATTGAAAAAACTCAGTTTAAGCGTATTTTCTATCCAGTCAACTACTGCCAATATATTGTTACGAACCTAAAATAAATGAGGCATTATCTCTCAGGCGCTTCTTTATTCTTTGTTATATTACGTACCACTTAAGACCAAACCAAGTGCTTTTAAATACGACGTATTGAACATAAAAGAAGCACAAAGACGATTTTTAATTTTTAATCATCTTTGTGCGATTATGCTGGGATTTATGTCCCAACCTGATACCTATATCCAAGACGTTACAAGTTTAGTGGTAAACGTGTTGTCTTTATATTTAAATAATATAAGCTTGTATAACTCAATCTTATTCAAATGCTAAATGTAGCTCAGAGCTCGAATTATTCCACATTTCACTATTATGTGATTGTAAAAATTTCTTGAGTACCTGTTTGTTATTGTCACCAATATGATCTATGATAACATGATGTTTCATTGATTTATCCATCATATTAACATGTTCAGGCATGCTTTTATAACCACGGCGAATGGACTTATTAACGAGCAAGTAACATGCAGTAACGCCTGCATAGTATGGACCTTGTTCACTACGTTCAGTCGTCACCCAACAAAGCCAATATTCCTTTGCATCGTCACCTTCTACTATTTCTTTATCAGTTATCCATTTCACACCTTTTTCTACTTGAGCTCGTGCGTGCATACCTCCAATATCAATAAAAGCTTCTTGGTTGGCAACATCAATAAATACAGGTGCAATATTATCTAAGCTAATTGAGCCAATATTTGTACCTTTATGGCCATCTAAAGGGTCATTTTTAATAAAATTAAACTTAAATCCTTTATTCTCTGCCAATCATGACACCTCCATATAAATCAAAAAGTATCTATTTGAACTTTAACTATTATCTATTCTACGCATCAGCTAATATTACTGAATGGTTATATCAATCATTAATTTAACTCATTGAGTAAATTAATAATTGAACCTTTAACTTCAAGGTCAGCAATATTAAGGATGCGCTCCTTAGGATAGTATAATTTATAATCTTCACGATTAATACCTGTAATGCTGGAAATTACTAATGATTGACTACTAATTTCTCGAATATGACCATTTTTTCGTAGCAAATGAATCGGTTGACGGTTAGATCCTGGTCTGTCATAATCGTAAGGTAAATCTGAAAAAGCTTCACTAACAAAATAATACGTTGGATCTATGCCAGCTTGAATAAATAATTCTTGTAATTCCGTAATTGTTATAATAGAACCATCAAAAGGAATGTACTTAAACAAATCCCTATTGATAAACCGTCGCGATAAATCGCTTAATATTGCATCATCTTCTTTAATCCAATTTTTAAGATAATAAAGAACAACGGCTTCGTCTAAATCAATATATTGTTCTATGGTCATTGTTCCTTCAAAAAACGGTACAAAGTCATGTGGATGCATTTTAAATATATAGCCTTCTTGATATAAGTGTTTCGCTCGTTTCAAACAATTATTGAGCAATACTTCTCCTCCACGACTAACTGGGTGAAAATAGATTTGCCAATACATTTGGTAACGACTCATAATAAAATTCTCAACAGCATGCATACCACTTTCTTTAATTAGTACTTCATCCTTAGAAGGTCGCATTAATCTCAATATCCGTTCCATATCAAACGTGCCATAAGATACGCCTGTAAAATAAGCATCACGCTGTAAATAATCCATTCTATCTGCATCAATTTGTGATGAAATCATTGAAATCACGAGCTTATTATTATGCGTCTTATTAATAACATCTGCAACTTCTTGTGGGAAAGTATCCGAAACGCGACTTAACACTTCGTTTACTTCTGTATCTCCAACAATAATTGCTTGAGTAAAGGCTTCATGATCAGTATTGAAAATTTTCTCAAAGCTATGTGAAAATGGTCCATGTCCTAAATCATGGAGTAGCGCAGCACATAAAGCGAGTGGTCTGTCACTGTTATCCCACGCTTCACGCCCGTTAAATGACTCATCAATAAGACGTCTGACGATTTCATAAACACCTAAAGAATGGCCGAAACGACTATGTTCGGCTGTATGAAAAGATAAATACAACGTTCCAAGTTGTTTAATACGTCGTAAGCGTTGAAATTCCTTCGTTTTGATTAAGTCCCAAATCAGTTGATCTTTGACATGTATATATCTGTGTATAGGGTCTTTAAACACCTTTTCTTCTGCTAACTTTTTTGTCGCGTATGATGATAAATTCAAAGTTATCCTCCTTTTGAGGCTTGAAATATCATGAATCATGTTGCTGTCTGCTGTGCAAAACGAAGCTATTTTATTTCCTTTTTCATTAAAGCTAAATCCATATGTTCGCCATACATTTCTGGCTGATACGAACGCACGATTTCAAAGCCATGATTTTGATAATATTCAATACCTTTAGCATTTTTATTGTCTACTTCTAAATATACTGTATCGTACTGACCTTTAAATGTTTCTATACCTTTATTTAATAAACTTGTGCCGTATCCTTTATGCTGTGCTTCAGGATGCACATAATGGGCAGATAAAAATAGTTCTTTACCATAAATAAAGTTGGCAAATCCTACAATAATCCCTTCTTCTTCAGCAACTAAAAATAATTGTTCTTTTAAACGTTTCGCTAAATGTTGCTCATTATAAGAAGCTGCCAATAGTTCGTTGACTGTTGATGCAGCATAAATTGCTAAATACGTGTTATACCAAGCTTTTGTAGCAACATCTCGAATGGCTACTGCATCTTGCTCAGTCGCTTTTCTAACTCTATACATGCCTGTCTCTCCTGACCGTTAATGAAGTAATAATAGTTGCATTATATCACATTTTGAGTTATTCATATCATTATTATAGATATGAGACTTAAGCCATTAACTTTTTAGAAATGTTACCCTAGAATATCTCTTTAAAATTTAAAATCACGCATTTAAAAGATAGCTTATCATCCAACTTGCTAGCTTATATCTTATTACTAAATGCTTGATTCCATTCTGTTGCTCTATCTAATGCTAGTTTATCTTTCATAATATCTCCGGGACGTTCGGCTGTACCAATAATGTATCCTGATAACTCTGCTTTTACAAAATCTAAACTATATTTCATTTGTGTAATACATGGTTTAGCTTTTACTTTAGGCACATCTCCACCTACTAAAATCAAACGAAAATCAATTTTGGACATACGCATTTTAAAATCTTTGTATTGTGGATCTATAAGTGTTTCTGACCAATGATCGATAAATGCCTTTAATGAAGCTGAAACACTATACCAATATACGGGTGATGCAAAAATAACCACATCACTTGCTAACACTTGGTCAATAAGTGCTTTATAATCATCAGAATAAGAAGTGATTTCTCCCTTATCATGTCTAGCATCTCTAACTGGATTTAGCTGATATGTTGTCAAATCTATCCAGTTATATTCAAGTCCTTGTAGTGCATATTTTGTTAATTGTGCCGTATTACCATCAGGACGACTTCCTCCAAATAACACTGTAATCATCATACTCATTCTCCTTTAATTCATAATATCATTATTATTTATGATGCCAATCTTGACATTGTTCTTTATACCCATTCTTCTTATTTTCAAATTCTATAAATACACATTAACATACTCAATATAAAAAAAGACTTCTGACACTTATATAAACGTTATCAGAAATCTTTTTACTTATTATTAAGACATTATTTTTCTATTGGAAATAATTGTTCAATCGTCTCAATATCTTTGTCAGTCAATGTAAGCTGTGCTGCTGCAATATTTTCTTTAACCTGTTCAACTCGTTTAGCTCCAGGTATAACGACATCCAAGACTGGTCTTGTTAAATAAAAGGCTAATACAATATTAGCTATTGATGTTTGATGCGCTTCCGCAATTGGTTTTAAAGCATTGACACGGCGGACATTATCTTTAAATGTTTCAGGTTGAAAATCCCGACGTGGAGCTCGGTGATCGTCAAATGTCATATCTTCTGTGTATTTGCCAGCTAAAATGCCTGAAGCTAGCGGAAAATATGGAATAAATGTAATATTATTTTCAGCCGCATAAGCCATAATATCCTCATTTTCACGATGCAATAAATTATACTCTAATTGCACAACGTCGACATAACCATCTTTGTTGGCTTCTTTAAGTTGTTCTAAAGTAAAGTTAGAAACGCCAATCGCCCTAATCTTCCCTGCTTCTTTCAATTCTTGCAATGCAGCAACAGCTTGATCTTTAGGCGTTGATTCATCTGGAAAATGTATATAATATAAATCAATATAATCTACTTGTAAACGCGCAAGACTCTCTTCTACTTGTGACTTTAAAAATGCCGGTTCATTATTATGATAAACTTTACCGTCTTCATTTATGACATGAGATCCCTTGGTTGCCACTTGAACTTGCTCTCTTGGATATTCTTTAAGTACTTGACCTACAAGTTCTTCGGAACGTTTAGGTCCGTAAATGAAAGCTGTATCAATTAATGTAATACCATTATCAATTGCTTCACGTACAACTTGTTTACCTTGTTCTTCATCTAAATTAGGATATAGATTGTGTCCACCAACTGCATTGGCACCTAACGCAATAGGGTAAACATCAACATTTGATTTGCCTAATTGTACTTTAGTGGTCAAAACAATACACTCCTTTAACTTTATCTATTTATTATTATTTACCCACATCATCTAAAAACATTCCATACTTCTGCTCAATAAGACTAATAAGTTGACACATTGCTTAACATTTTATTTAATGTAACTATAATAGTTACATTAAGGTGGTGACATGATGAACTTAGAATTTAATATTGCTGTACATGTCTTATGTTTTTTAGCAAAGCATAAAGATAAGCATTATAGCAGTACTGAATTAGCAACATTGACGTGTTTAAATCCAGTACAACTCAGACGTGTAATGTCACAATTAAACAATAGTAATTATATACAAACAATTCGTGGTAAACATGGAGGATATCAAGCTAATCAACATACGGCTGCTATCACCCTAGCAGAACTTTATTCACAATTTGTTCTCGATAAAACACACACGCAACGCTTATTCACAGGCAGTATAGACAGTGATTGTATCATTTCAACTCAAATTGCCACTACCATGTCACACTATCGCGAACAAGAACAGCAACTGATTTTAAATTTTTATCGTGATAAGACAATCGATGATGTGATTGAAGATATAATAAAGGAGGCATAATGTTATGACACATTATGATTTATTAATTATAGGTTTTGGAAAAGCAGGAAAAACGCTTGCAAAATTTGCTGCGAATCAAGGACAACGTGTCGCAATAGTTGAACAATCTGCAAACATGTATGGCGGTACATGTATCAACATTGGTTGTATTCCTACAAAGACACTCATTCATGATGGGCTTCATAACCGTTCATTTGCTGATGCTTTTGCAAGAAAAAATGAAGTCGTATCAGCATTAAATAAGAAAAATTATGGAAATTTAGCAAATGATACGCATATTGATGTTTTGGACTATAAAGCTACGTTCAAATCTAATACTGAAGTTAATTTAATTAATGCTCAAGGACAAGTTGAGCGTACCATTAGTGCAACAGATATTGTTATTAACACAGGTGCAAAAGCGCGTATTCCGAATATTGAAGGTGTAGATCGTGCCACGCGATTATATGACTCTACTGGCATTCAAAATCTCGCTACGCAACCTCAACAGTTAGTCATCGTTGGCGGTGGATACATCGCACTTGAATTTGCTCACTATTCGCTAACTTAGGAACACATGTCTCTGTGCTTGAATCTAGTCAAACACTCATCCCAAATGAAGATCGTGAAATTGCTGAACTTATCATCCATGATTTAGAAAATAAAGGCGTCGAGATTCATACCGATGTTGAAACATTTGAATTTATTGATAGTAATGATCATACAATAGTGAAAACATCTCAAGGAGATTTTGTAGCTGATGCCGTTCTTCTAGCTACTGGCCGTATTCCGAATACAGATTTAACCCTTGAAAATACAGATATTGAATTAGAAGAACATGGTGCTATCAAAGTGAATCCACATCTACAAACTACAGTACCGCATATATATGCTGCTGGAGATGTAAAGGGTGGACTACAATTTACGTATATTTCTCTAGATGACTTTAGAATATTGAAAGCTAAACTATTTGGTAATAAGGATAGAACAACAGAAAATCGTGGACAAATTCCTTATACCGTATTTATTGATCCGCCACTATCTCGAGTTGGTTTAACTGCTGCTCAAGCAGAGGCACGTCATTATAACTATTTGGAAAACAAGCTAGCCGTTAATAACATTCCTCGTCATAAAATTAATAATGATCCTCGCGGCTTGTTTAAAGTAGTCATTAATAAGGACACAAATGAAATTTTAGGCGCAACGTTATACGGTAAGGAATCTGAAGAAATGATTAACCTTATTAAATTAGCTATGGATCAACACATACCTTATCAAGTATTAAGAGATAATATTTATACTCATCCAACAATGACAGAAGCATTCAATGATTTATTTAATTTATAATAAAAACAGACTGGAACATAAATCCCAGAAAAATGGCACTCAGATGAATTGAATTCAACTCAATCTGAGTGCTGATTTTTTATTCAATACTACGTATTAACATGTAATT
>NZ_KV809470.1:0-61611 GCF_001812565.1 Staphylococcus sp. HMSC059F04
GTCTTTTTTACATTGTTTAAGAACTTAATGTCCCGGACCCGCTTTTTTCTATATACATATCGAACACATAAACACAACTTTGACGGTTGATTAAATCGCATATTAACAAAATTGTAAAATTTACAAAAAATTAATATTTTAAAAATTATAATTTATTGACTTTTTAAAAACCGGATGCTAACTTTTAGTTAAATAAATAGTAATTTTACATTATTTATTATTAGGGAGAAGGAGGTGAAAAATAATGAAAATCAATAACCATTCAATTAATGGATATTCAGACATTAATAGTTCTGAAGCGATGCAATATGCAGGAGGTTGCTGCTCTTGTAGTTGTTCATGTTCTTGTAGCTGTTCATGTTCTTGTACATGTGCCTCAACAGCAGAGCAATAAATCAAAGGTGAAGCTTGGTCTATATAGATCAAGCTTTTCCAAATTTTAAAGGTGAGTATATGGAAAGTTTAATGACTATTAAGGATTTAAAGGTTGATATCAATAATAGAAAAATTCTAAACCTTAATAATAGTACTATAAATATTTATAGTGAAGATAAAATAGCACTGATTGGGAAAAATGGCGCGGGGAAAACGACTTTAATTAATTGTTTATTAAATGAGATAAATTACAGCGGCGTCATTGATAGAAAGATAAGTTCTAAAGATATAGGGATTGTTTTTCAGGAAAATAAGTATGGAGATTTAATCAAAGTACATGAATTAATTTATTTAGCAACAGCTTACAGCAAACGAAGTGAAGAATTTAAAGCATTTACAAAAGCTTTCTCTTTAGAACATCTTATAAATAAATTTGTTAAAGATTTATCCTTGGGAGAACAAAAGCGCTTAACTGTAGGATTAGTCTTAAATAAACAAAAAAAGCTATACATATTTGATGAATTAACATCTGGATTAGACTATGAAAAAAGACAAAATTTATTACAGAAAACTAAAGAAATCACCCAAAATAAAGCAGTAATTAAAATTACGCATTACTTTGATGAGGTTGAAAATTGGGCAAATAAATTAATCATATTAGATAAAGGAGAATTATTGTATTACGGGAGTATAGATCAATTTTTCTCAAAATTTTATCACTATGCGCTGATTGAAATAGTGAATCAAGAGTTAGATCATCTAGTTAGAGATGATATTGAAAATATAAATGCTGATGTATATTTTAATGACAAAATTGTTACCCACAATAAAGAGCAAATGAACGACGTTATTAACATATTAAATGAACGAAAAATAGAATTTAAAATCAACATGCAAAATATATACTCAACATATTTAATCTCAACTTTGGAGGAAATATGATAAATAAAATTTTGTTAAGCATAAAAATGCAATTTAGAGTTCCTATATCAGTGTTCTTTTCATTAATTTTTCCAATCATCATGATGTTAGTTATTATTATGTCTTATGGAAATTTTAGTATAGGAAATGGGAGACACTTTATAGATAAATATTTTTTAATTAGTACGAGTATTGGACTGCTACCGATTGCTTTTATTAGCTTTCCAATTTGGTTAAGTGAAAGCATCGAGAACGACACACTGAAACGATTAAAATATTTTGATGTAAATATTAGTAGTTTAATCGTTTCTAATATTATTTCATACTGCTTCTTAGCGATATTTAGTGTTATTTTAAATATCATTATTGGTAAAGTATTTTTCTCATTAACGCTACCAAACACGCAATATTTTATAGCCTTCTTTTTACAAATTTTTTATAACATTATCGCTCTGTTAATGATAGGAACATTTTTAGCTTTGTTAATAAGAAAGAGTAAGGTTTTATTACCTTTTGGAATGATATTGCTTTTTCTTACTTATATGATTATTGGTGTTTTTGTACAGTATGGGGAACTCCCCAATGTTTTAAAGGAAATAGGAAATTGGATACCAATCAAATATGCTACAAATGATTTTTATTCAATTTGGACAAATGAACGTATGTGGGATGTATCATTTTTAAAATTAAATTCATTGTATATCGTAGTGACGGGTGTTTTAAGTTTATGTATTTATAAGTTTAAGAAATGAGGAGAATAATGATGTTGAAGAGACAAGAAATGCGAGTGATTATTGAAATTTTAGCAGGTATTGTTTTATCTGCCATCACCACAGCCATCTCAATTTCAATAGGTTATTTTATTATCAATAAAAATGGTTATGCGCATTTTGATGTAAATTTATTAGGATTAAATTTATACAAAATACACAACCATGGCGATAGTGGAGAGCCAATTATAACGAATATTATGTTTTTAGGTGTGGCCCTGTCCATATTATTAGTAATCATTATTGAATTGCTTGTAGCAACTAAAAAAAGAGGTAAAAAGCAATGATTAATTATCAGTTAAAGGGAATGTTTAATCAGCATTCGTTATTTAAATTAAATGACGATAATATTGCAAATAATGATAATCGAAATAACTTTGCTCAAATTATTTTAGGGAATCAAGAATCAGAATCTTTAAAGTACTTATTAAATGTAAATCATCAGAGACTTAGTGATTTCAAAAGCATGTTAGCTTATAATGAATCGAATTATGCAGCTTTAGTTAATGAACATCAAATGTTGAATGAAATTAAGGATGAAGATACAAGATCACTTCCTAAAAGTGATAAGAAAATAAAAGAATCTTTTTATAATGTTTTAAATCACAGAAAAAGTACAAGGGAATTCACATCTTTTGAAATGGCTAGTAAAGAATTATCAACAATACTTAAATTTTCTTTTGGGATAGCGCCTAGAAAAGTGGAATATGGGGATATAAAAACAAGCACGCGATTTTATGCATCGGCAGGCGGGTTATATCCGATTGATATATATCTTTATATCAACAATGTAGAAGATTATGATAAAGGCATTTATTTATACCAACCGATAAGTCACTCATTATTAAAAATTGTGGCTCAAAAGGACATAAACACAGATGATTTATTAGAAGGCAATAATATAGATATCGAAAATTGTAGTTTTTTAGTCTTTTTTGGCTATAATTTTAATTCTAGTTTTTTGAAATACGGGGAATTAGCGTTATTAAATAGTTTGATAGAGATTGGTTGTATGTCGCATAATTTTGATTTAGTCATTACGTCATTAGGCTATACAGGATGCCCAATAGCAGGCTTTAAGAAAAATAATATAGAAAAATTACTTGAATTAGATCATGTTAATGAACATATACTATTTACGAATATATGTGGGAAGGAATAGTTAAGTAATGAAAACGTTTATTAAACCTAAAGATTTGTTTGTCGAAGAAAACAATAGTGAGTATATATTAAAAAAGGGATATTTACATCAACATTCAATAGCTATAGATAAAGAAGAAAGCAGCAAAAATTTTATAGACAATTTCAAAACGTTAATAGCTGAAAATCAAATAGAATTAAATGAAAATGACGATATTATAGAAGATTTTAATAAACTAACGCAATTGAATTTAATACATCAAAAAATCGATACTTTTAATAAAATTTGTATTATTACAGACAAGGCAGCCAAAGCATTTTTTAAAGATCATCTCGATCAAGTTGATGAAATATATGAGTTTAATGAAGTTTTAGAAAGACATGAAATTGAAATCTTGAATAATCAAAAAAATAATTTATCTATAAATGAAGTTGTAAAAAAACAGCAATCAAAGTTTGCAGATATGAATGTTTTTGTTATTTTATCATATGCCAATCAACCTTTTATTAAAGCGTTTAACTTTTTAACAAACTTGTTGGATATGACATATACACTTGCTTTTTATGATAATGAAAATGTATTTTTCACAAATATTCATCATGGAGAGACGGGTTGTTATGAATGCTTAGAACGACAATTAATTTCTAAGTTTCCTGGTACGATAGAAAATTATTTTGTTCCGGATGCGCAAAATCAAGGCATGTACAATCTCAAATTATACAGTTATATATTAAGTATAATGATAAATGAAATTAATAATATAGAAATTTACGGGGATTCAACGCTAATAGGGAATGTACTCCATTTTTATTTACCCACATATGAATACAACTTTAATTTCAATAAGCGTCAGTCTACTTGTTCTACATGTTCGACGATAAATAATGTTTTGTTTAAAGAGCAAAATATGAAGTCAGCAAATATTTTAAAAAGGGTGTTAGAGAATGATAACCTTTAAAAATAATTTGAATTATAATCTGTATAGACAAAACTTATTAGGTGGAAATGTAGCAGGAATATGGAAAGATAACAGCTTTTTCTTAGGATTAAATTCATATCCAATTATGAATTATCATTATGTGACGGCTCAATTTAATAATTTTGAAAAAAACTTCTTAAGTGAAGATTTCAAAGTGAATTATCATTTGAGTGGTTATGGTATTTATTATAATGAAGCACTAGCGTCATTCTTAGGAGAAAGTTCAGAAAGATATGCCTTTACGCTGTTGTATCAAAATTTAAAAGGCAAAATCATATATGCGTCACATGCACAAATTTCAGAACAACTAAAAAATACAAATAGCTTAGTACTACCTCTAGCATTAATTAATATATATTTTGAGGAAAAAGACGCCAAACATTATATTTATGACGATGACGTTATTCAATGGATTCCACTGAAATCTCTATATCATCCAGACCATGATGTTTTAGTACCTTTACAAATGCTTGTTCTATTTAATAAAACGATATTTAAAGATGAAAAACAGTTTACGAATAGCGGTGTTTCAACCGGTACAGCTAGTCATGAAACATTTGAGAAAAGTTTAACTAACTCTATTATTGAGATTTTACAAATAGATTCATATAATTTGTGGTGGTACGGAGGCATTGAAGGAAAGACGATTTCTGTAAATATTGCTGAAAAACTAAATGAATGGTTTAAACGGCCGAGCATTGTGCACAAATTTCTTGATAATTTCGATGTATCTTTTACTGATATCAGCTTTGATAAACCTATTCATGTTGTTGTCTGTGAGGTTAAATCTAAAGCTAAAGATTTAAGCTTACCTAAATATGTCGTTGGGGTTCAAGGCGATATGAACTTAGAGCAGTGTATCTATAGAAGCTTATTGGAATGTGTTACCGTGTTAGAGTATACAATGACTGAGGTTTGGAATAATACTACACATTTTAAAAATGTCACAGAAAATATTGAAAATCATCCTATTGATAATTTAGATGATAATGTTATGTATTATGCCAAATATGGTTTGAATTTTAATATGCAGAAAAGAAAAAACACCTTCCAAAATACTAAAAACGCCAATGATTTATATGAGATCATTAATGAGTTAAAACATTTAAGTCATTATGCGTGTTATTTAGATATCACACCTGTAGAATTTTATAATAAAAATTTAGTTGTCGTTAGAACATTTATACCTGAATTATTGACGATAGCTATACCATCATATCCACCTTATCTACATCCAAGATATAAAGAAATAGGAGGAATAATAAATGATATTCCTCATCCTTTGGCATAGTCTGATTGGTTTAATGTTTTTTCTAACTTGTTTTCCAGGTATATTGCTTATTTTCATTAGAAAAGTAGCGTATTTTAAATACCTAACTGAATTTTACAAGTACATTTTGGTACTTATTGTCGTATTGTTAATAGATACGTGTTTATTTTTAAGTAATACAAATATTTACTTATGTGTATCTGTTATTATCATTACACCAGTAATCGTTTATATTACAGAAAAATCATTACTGTTTAACAAAAATTTGTTCGACTTTTATAACAAAAACAGCAAATTTATTTTAAGTGTGTTACTTGCTTACCCAATACTAGAAGAATTAAATTTCCGATACTTCTTGTATTATTTCAGCTTAATATATCATTATCATTTTATTCAGTACATCATCTTATCAGTACTAACCTTTGTGTTCTCTCATTTTCTATATCAAGGAAAGTCTTCCATAGTAAAAATCTTTTTTGCTACAATACAAGCAATGATTTATTTGTATTTTAGAGATATTTTTATCAATATTATTATTCATATGATGTTTAATATATTAGTGTTCAGTAGCCAAATGAAGAAATTAAATCATTCAAGAATAATAAAGTAATAGGGAAGATTCTACGATAAAAAATGACATCTTGTCAGAATAGCTTGATATAAGCGGTCTCTTAGGTATAAACACTTAAAAAATCCCCTCATGACTTTCAAGCGTGAGGGGATTTCGTGTTATAAGTCTAAAATATATAATCGAGGGTTTGTTAAATATCCTTTGAGCTAATATTTTCAGTGACCTTCGTTAAAAAATGAACATAAAGCAGCATAAAATACGTCGTCGTTGTAACTAACTTGTTCTGTCACGTCATTTTAGATATATCCACGATAAAACTAACTTTAGCTTTATTTTCAATGTTTTCTAGAATGATTTCACTATTATATTGTTTAATAACTTCATTAGCAAAATACAAGCCTATTCCTGAGCCATTTGATGCTTTACCTTTAACGCCCCATTCTTTAGCAAATTTTAGTTCATCTTCAGTAAATTGTTTACCGTCATTAATAACTGAGAACTGCAATAAACGTTGATCTAGGCATTTGAAGTTTATACTAATTTCTTTGTTAGCATATTTCAAAGCGTTATTAATTAAGTTATCTATAACATGATATAGAATTTGATTATTTAAAAATATATGATTATGAAGTAATTTATTGTCTACTTGTATGTCCATCGTTTTATCTTTCAAAATATATTTATTATTATAGCTTTCATTGATAGTTGAGATAACCTTTTCAATATTAATTTTGTCTGAATGATTAGGTAATAACTTTACATTATTAATGTGAATTTTTATTTGATTATTAATGCGTTCAAGAGCGTTAAAGATTACTTTAGTTTCACTATTAATTTTGGATTTAATTTCTTGATTAGGCAGTTCTGAATTATTTATCTTTTTTAAAAGTTCAATGTGACCCTGCATGACAGTTAAAGGTGTTTTTAAGTCGTGTTCAAAGATTTCTAGCTTCTTTTTGAAATTGTTTTGAATCGTTAACTGATCCGCTATTCTTTTTTTAAGAAACGTATTAATGTTCTGTACTTCGTTAATCACATCATTAAATTCTTTAATATTTGTGGTTGTAACTTTCAAATCGATATCGTCGCTTTTTAAACTTTTAATAATATGATTTAAATAATCAATGTTTCTTGATAAATGCTTTTTATAAAAAAAACGGGTGAGCATATAAATAACTATTAGTGGAATAAATAAATTGATACAAATACTAGATATCGTAAAAAGGTAATGCGGTTGATGCCAGAAATCATGATATAGAGACTGTCCTATATTTGAAAATTCAAGTATATTAAGCAATAATTGTAAGACAAAAATAACGACTATACTGATGATCACAACTGATATATTTAGACGATGTAATTTTGTTTTGATACTTTCTATTCTAGCCATTTATACCCAACTCCCCACTTTGTATCTATATATTCAAAGTCACTATATTGATGCAACTTTTTCCTTATTTTTCGAATGTGTTCTGAGACAACCTGGGTATTACCTATTTTATTAAAATTAATAGAGTCATAAATTTGATCTTTGCTAAAATAAAAATTAGAATTCAAAGATAGCAGTTTTATGATTTCAAATTCTGTTCTCGTAATATCTAATAAATGGTCTCCCGCATATACGCTAAAGGTATCATAATTAATAATGAGATCTTTAGTTTTTTTAATATTTTTATTTTTGGAATAGCTATTATTTTGAGTTAAAATATTTTCAATCCTTACTATTAATTCTTCCATGTAAAATGGTTTGGCAATATAATCTTTGGCACCTAAAGAAAAACACTTAAGTCTTGTATCAAGGTTATCTTTAGCGGTCAAAAAAATAATAGGAATATTACTCTGACTAAGTGATTGAGCTACTTCAAAGCCATCAGAATAGGGCATTTTAATATCTAATATAATTAAGTGAATATGCTCATTTATTTTTTCCAAAGCTTCACGCCCATTATATGCGACAGTGGTCTTAAACCCCTCTAATTTAAGACTTTCTTGAATAAAAGAGACAATATTTTCCTCATCATCTACAATCATAATATTATACATAAGTTATCACCTTATATCGGATTATTAAAAGAAATTATTACCTATAATTAATGTACTATAAAACACAATCGCATATCTAAAAACAATTAAATTTTTACTTTTTTTGTGATATAAATCGTTATTATTGAAACTAGTATGCTAATTGAAAATTGTATTAATTTGAAATAAAACGGAAAGCCAAAGGTCTCAGAAAATAAATACATAAAACTCATATTCTTAAACCCTAGACATAATAAGAAATAAACTAAGCCAAACATATAACCAATCAAGGCATTTTTACTAATCATACTTATGAACAAACTTAACGAACCAATGAACATTGTATTTGTCAGTGCTATGAATATATCTTGTATAAATACAACATTAGAGTTACATATTTTAAAAGTTACTAAACCTATTAAAATCAGCAATATAGTGAACACAATTGTTAAAAACAGGCGTAATAACAATAAAAATCTATAATGATATCGTTTTGAGTTAATGATTAAAATCGTATTACGGGTATTATCAATTGCATATATTGTGGTAAATAAAATAATCCCAAGAAGTGTAAAAATAAGTTCAATGAATTGTGTTATTCTGTCATGGGTTAGATTGCCCACACCAAACATAAATAAACTACAAATAAAAAATATCACGCAACCAAGATAAAGCTTTGAAAGGTTAGTTTTAATTTCTAAGAAGAGTAATTTTCCCACTTCTAGTTAGCCCCTTTCTTTTTAAGTCAAATAGCCAAACACTAATTAAAAGCAAAAGAATGGCTATGAAACAATAGCTGATTCTATTAATAAGAATGTCATTTAAATGATTATAAAAGAATGAAGTATTGAAAAGTGAATTATGTCTAGGAATGAGTAAACTGCCATAATGACCTTCAACATAATTAGAACCTATATTCAAATTAATAAACCAAATGATTATTTGAATCAGGGAACCTAAATAAGAATTAAAAATCATAGTAATCAATAGTCCTAAAATAGATGCTACTAATAGAGTGGGGGTAGTCCACATAAATAAAATTTCATAAAATATAAAAATTGCCTTAATTGAAATAGGGTGAACAACCGACAAACTAATTAGGAAATAAACAGAGAATAATAGTATTGGTAAAAATGACAATATGATTAATGCCAGTACGCGTGTTAGGATTAATTTAAATGACGATATGTTTCTAGAATTTATTGTTTTAAATACATGATTCTTTCTATCTAAAAGATAAATATGAGCACCTAAAAAGAATGGGAGTATTCCTATTATTACTCCTGCAATATCAGAAAGATATCTGCTATATGCCCCGAAATAAATGTCTTTGTTTTTGATCATCTTCTTCTCCATTGAAAAATCTTCTTTACTCATTTGTTTAGTCCCAAATAAATATAAATTTTTTTCGGAATAATTAGATCCCCATCCTATTTCATGAGAAACCTTGTTAGAGTAGTATTTGAATCTCTTAAAATCTTTAGAATTTTCCATGTTTTTTATAGAGGTTTTGATTTTATCTAATTTATCTTTATTTAATTTCTTTTGTTTCAAGAAGCCAAACTGATACACTTTGAAGTTATTGCTGTGTAACTCTTTTTTTAAGTTATCTATCGCATTTTTCATGATTACTTTATTATTTGTAGTGTAAGTAGTCATAGATTTTGGTTGATAAATATCAGAGTTAATATTTTTATCAATCACTTGGTTACAGTTAACAAATACGAAAAAAATAACGAGAATACAGTAAAAAATAAAAATTTTACTAAAAAGTAGTTTCTTTATTTCTATCAAGAATAGATTCATCTTTTACCTCCTTGATTCATTTTTAAAAAATACATATAAGCATCTTCAAAGTCTTGTTTAACTTTTCTAGTTCCTTCAAGATTTGATTCTGATACAAATCTGACTTTTAGTAGATGCTCATATTCTTGTATTTTTGTAATAAAAATATTATTTTTTTTCAGTTGATTTAGTTTTGAAGGGGAGATAGTAATCTCATAAACTTTATTGTCACTAAGCTCAATTAAATTCTTAATCGATCCTTTATAAGCGATTACTCCTTTGTCTAGGATAGCGATATTTTCACAGGTTGATTCAATATCACTCACTATATGAGTAGAAATGATGACAATTTTATCTTTAGCTAGATTGGATAATAAATGACGCAAACGTACCCTTTCTTCAGGATCAAGTCCTGCTGTAGGTTCATCTACTATAAGTACCTGTGGATTGTGAATAATTGCTTGCGCGATACCTAATCTTTTTTTCATACCTCCTGATAAACTTTTAACTTTTTTATTTTGATGTTCTACAAGATTAACTTTTTCTAATGATGCAGCAACGTTTATTTTTAAATTGGCTTTAGGAATTCCAGATAAAAATCCTAAGTAATACAATGTTTCTTTTACTTTCATATTCGGATAAAAATCAAAATCTTGAGGTAAGTAACCGATCATTTTTCTAATTTGTTTCGTTTGAGTTAAAGAAATATTATTAATTTCTATAGTTCCACTACTTTGTTGAAGAATGGTTGAAAGCATATTCATTAAAGTCGATTTACCAGATCCATTTCTCCCTAAAATCCCAAACATACCATTTTTGATTTCAAGGTTAATATTTTTAAGTGCATACGTTTTACCGTCATATGTTTTATTTACATCTTTAATCACTATATTGTTCAATATGACCGCCTCCTTTAACTTCAAGTTATCAAAAAGAAATCAAGAAAATATCAATAATATGAATGTCACAAAAAAGACACTTATGAATACTTGGGCAAAATAAGCAAAAATGAAAAATAATTGATACGCTCAGATTGAGGTGATTGAATGTATTATGAAAAAAGTGGGAAAGAAGCATATTTTAAAAACAAAGTTAAAGGGATCAGTAAGAAAACTGTAGCATTAGATATTACAAACATTCATTTGGAGACCAGATAACTGGCTGTATTTAAGCGGTTATTAAAACAGAAAGTTGGATTAATCAACAAGTGAAAGAATATACTGAGCTACTGCTTAGATATGAGTAAATTCACGAGATTATGGATAGTGAATGATTTTATTATATTGTTTATGTGATTTATATAGGGGTAATTTTTTAATGAATAATAATATAGTTGGAGACATTAAATTACTTGAGAATAACAAAGGCACTGCACTCAGAGCGAACTGGGAAAAATGTGCTGAACTTGGTGGTGGAATTGCTAAATGGTGTTGGTTACGGAGCTATTGGTGCAACACCCGTCAGTGTAGGAACTGGATCTGCGATAGGTGTTGTGTCTGGAGAAATGGGAGGAGCTACTAGTTGTTTCGATTAAAAAAAAGTAAATCAATTTTATTGATGATTTTTGGTATTCCTTTAGCATGTTTTACATTGCCATTTATCATTGGGGTATTTTCTTTGTTCTTTATTTTTCCACCGTTATTTTTATTATTTTTGAATTTGTTTGTATTTAATGAAGAAAAATAAATTAAATATGAGAAATCTAATTATTTGTTAGGATTTGAACTATATATTGGCAGTAGCTGACTGGATTGAAAATACGCTTAGGCCATGTTTTTTCAATCCTAGTCAACCTTGCCAGAGCGGGACTACGAATTCATTGTGAATTCTGTCCCGCTCCTGTCATTAAAATAATTGTTTTAAAGGCACATCTACTATTTCGAATGGATGATTGCTACTTATATGACAGAGTTGAATGATACAGTTGTCTATAAGATGTTGTTTGAACTTTATGGTGTGGTGCTGATAGTATAATGGTTTTGTCACATCGTAATATGCTAATCCTCGTATTAGACCTTCTCCTATCATTTTTGAATAACTTTCTTTTTTGGTCCAAATTGTATAGAAGTCTTCAAGTGTTTGTATTTGATTGAATTCGTTTGTTGAAAACTGTTTGGCGATGTTTAAATCATCCATGCCTTTTATTTCTTCAATATCTGCACCTATAGGCAAATGGTCTATTGCGCAGATAATATAAGGGAAACTGTATGAAAGATTCACATAGATGTCGATTGGGCTTGCAATTTTGACGTGTCCATTAGGCTGGATATCATATGACCATTGGCTTGGCATGAGTCCATGGGTGTGTTCGATGCTGTATTGTATCAATAAGTCGCCTATACGATGCATCCATTTATCCTTAGAAAAACGATATGTTAGACGTTCGGGCTTTTTCAATTGTCGATGACTTTGAGACATCCAGTGCGCAATGTCTTTATAAGTATGGTTCATTTTGGTAATAAATAATTTCATCTATGGTATTCTTTACATTCAAATTTTTCATTGAGTAGTTCCCGCCATTGATATAACCAATGTTGTGTAACTTTAGGCCATACTTCGTCTAAATCTCTAAGCAAATTTTGAGTCATTGATGACTGGGTGACACCAGTTATTTGGTTGGATGCTTGACTATTTAATCCAATTACTTCATGCATGTTTAATTCATGTAAGGCTTTATCAAATTCCTCATCATTGATCAGTGGCAAGTCGGTATCTTTTGTTTCTTCTAACACGTTTTTCATTGTGAGTACATGCGGTGAATAGACGTGATAGATGATAGGTGTGGCATTTGAAATTGCTAGTGTCACGATATCTCTTGCAGTGATATCAATAAATGAAAATTCAATTTCTGTTTGTGAAAAACTGTCACCGATAAATGGTAATTTTAATAAATCATTCATGACGATTGAGAAACGATTTGTTGTTAAATTTTTCATATTTAGTTTTCCAGTATATGCGCTTGTTAAGTTGCCTAATCGCATGATTTGAGCATCTAAACCAGCTTCTATTGCTTCTAACACTTTGATTTCGCTATAGAATTTACTTTTTGTGTAAGGAGATGTGAATAGCTGACCTTTATATAAATCTTGTTCTGAAAAAGTATAATCCTCGGCATGGGAGTCAAATACTGTTCCTACACTAATTGTTGAAATGTAAATAAATCGCGCTTTATGTGTTTCAGCAAGTGTTAATAAATCTTCTGTACTTTTCACATTTACGTTGATAAATGCCTCATCATCTCCAAAATGATCTGTCCGTGCACCTGCATGAATAATGGTGTCAATATGACTTGTGATGTTTAATACATCTAAGTTGGAGAATTCACCTAATACGACTTCAATACGTATCATTAAGTCAGCAACATGTGCAGGATCAAAATAGCAACTTAAGTTTTCTTCTACTAATTGACGTGCGTCTTTCTTATTCAGTCCTCTCACTACGCAAGTAATTTTATCAGTATAACCGGTTAATTCATTAATTAAATATGCGCCTAAGAAACCTGTTGCGCCTGTTAATAACACATGACCTAGATGTCTTACTATCATTGGTTTTGAACGCATTTGATAGCGTTGTTTGATTAATGACTGTAATTGAGGTAAGTGATCCGGTAAAGTAACGCACGATTCGTCACTTTGTTGTTCTAAGTGTGCTGACAAATGACGGATTGTCTTATATTGATAAATATCTTGCATAGTAAGATGAATATGTTTCCTTTTAAGTTTAGAAATAAGGACCATAGTATCTAAGGAACTGCCTCCTAATTTAAAGAAGTCATCATCTATGCCTATCTCAGAAATATCTAGTATTTCTGCCATGATTGAGGCGAAAATTTGCTCGGTGTCATTTCTTGGTGGCTCAAATTGATGGTGATGCATTTCAGGATTTGGTAGCTTAGATTCATCAACTTTATCGTTACTTGTTAATGGAATTTCATCAATGGCAGTGAATGTATTAGGAATCATGTATTTTGGCAAGTATTGAGTTAATTGTTTAAGTAGATGCGATGCTATATCATGATTACCCACATAGTAGGCGTGTAATAAATCATGGCCGCCTTGTTGACGAATGATTACTACACTATCATCGACACCATCTAGCGCATTGATTACATTTTCAATTTCTTCTAATTCGATTCTATAACCATTGACTTTAACTTGTTTATCGATACGACCTAAAAATTCAATGTTGCCATCAGGAGTAAATCGTGCTAAATCACCACTTCTATATAGTTTTCCTGTACCAAAAGGATTGTCTATAAATGCTTGAGCGTTCAGTTCAGGTTGATTAAGGTAGCCTGCAGCAAGACTGTCTCCTGCAATACATAATTCTCCTGCGATACCGATGCCACATAATTGCATCTCAGAAACGATATAAACTTGAATGTTAGCTAAAGGCTGCCCGATTGGTATGGTTGATGGTATTGGGTCTCCTTTAGCGTGTGACCAAGTTGTTGTTACAACGGTTGATTCAGAAGGACCATAAGCATTGTAATACGTATCGCAATGTTTGGCAATGTGCTGTACAAATGAAGGTGTACTTGTAGCGCCACCAGTAATAATTTTAGGAATGTAAAATTGATGCATCACATTTAATACTTGAAGTGGTATGGATGCTACCGTTATTGCTTCCTTTGTAATCAGTTGTTCTAACAGCTCGGTATTAGTACGTTCATTTTTATTTGCAATAACAAGTGTGTGCCCATTTAATAAGCTAGAATAAATATCCATAGCAGATGCATCAAAGACATAATTTGAATATTGAATAATTGTTTCATGTTCTGAGAGCTCAAGTCGATCTGACCATGCGTTTACTAAATTAAGTATATTGCTTTGTTGAATGGACACGCCTTTAGGCATACCTGTGGTTCCTGACGTATAGATACAATATATTTCATCTTCTAGACTGCCCGCATACTCAGAAAATGGACGTTTGTTATTATTTGTCAGCTCTAAAGTTTCAAGCGCAATGGTTGGTATATTCATGTGTATATCTTTGCCATATGTGATAACGGCAGATGCTTGGGCATCTTTAATCATATAATCGATACGTTTATCTGGATGTGACACATCAATTGGAACATATGAGGCGCCAACCTTGATCGCAGCCACCATGCTAATAATCATTTCAAAGCTGCGTTCAGTGAGTAATGCGATACGGTCCCCAGATTGAACGCCGTTTACCGTTAATTCATATGCGAGTTGATTAGCATAGGCATCTAATGTTTGATATGTCATTGATTGGCCATTCATTCTAAGTGCTACATCTTCACTATGTTGCTTCACAACACGGTTAAAGCGCTGTTGAACCGTTTCATGGGTTGTATCGTCTCGTGTATAATAATTAACGTTTGTGTTTATCCAATCTAAGATATGTGGATCTTCTTGTATCTCTTTAATTTTTGGATTTGAAGTAGTAATCACATATTTGAAAATATTTTCAAGTTGTTGTGCCATCAATGGAATGGTTGCTTTACTATATAAATCAGTATTGTACTCAATGTTCACGGTATAGTCGTTATAATCTTCCTCGATAATAAAGGATAGATCAAACTTTGCTGTCGTGGATTGAGGTGGTATATGTGTCAAGCGACTATGACCAAAGTTAGCGTGATTTGTCTCATTATTTTGAAGCACAAGCATCACATCAAATAATGGGTTACGCGAAGGATCTCGGTCGCCAACTAAATCATTGACTAGGCTTTCGAATGGATATTCTTGTTGTTCATAAGCAGCTAAACTTGTCTCTTTCATTTCAGAAATAAATTGTTCCCAAGGCTTGTCATTTGTCGGTTGTCCACGATATACGAGTGTGTTGGCAAACATTCCTAGCATATTCTCAGTATCTCGATGTGTTCGTGAGCTAATCACGCTACCAATAACAAGGTCGTCTTGTCGTGTATATTTATGAAGCAGCACCATAATTGCGCTCGCAAAGAACATAAAATCAGTAATTTGATGTTGTTCAACATAAGACTTGAGTTGTGATTTGAATGTTTGGTCATAATGAAATGTCATCATATGACCATGTGTCGTTTTAATGCTTGGTCTAGGATAATCTGTTGGCATATTTAACACAGGTACACCATCTTCAAATTGTTCAAGCCAATAATGGCGTTGTGTTGATAAATCACGTTGTGCCATCCATTCACTATAATCTCTATATTGTAATGACAATTGAGGTAAAGATTTATTTTGATATAGCGCATTCAAATCTGCTAATAAAATCGTATTACTCATGCCATCGTTGATACTGTGATGTGTATCAATAAATAAATAGTGATGTTCAGGAGAGTGAATATATTTCATGCGTATTTGGCTTGGTTTTTCCAAGTTGAAAGGTTGCATATAGGCATGAATGATATCTTGTTCATCCGTTAAATCTGTAGTTACTTCCTCAAAGTCCGGAATAACATCTTTCGCAATGCGTTGTTTAACTTCATTATGATCAATAATGTATTGAGTACGTAATATTTCATGGCGCTGAATTAATTGTGACAAGCTACGTTGCAATTGATCGACATTTAATTCTGAAGTAAGGCGCCATAAAAATGGAATGTTATATACGGTATCTTTTGGATTTACACTCCATAATAAATACATACTTTTTTGAACAGCACTTAATTCGTATTGCGTATCTTCTGAAGCTTTAGGAATCACTTCATAGTGTTCATTTTGAGTCTCTTTAAGCTGTTGACTAAGGGCTTTAACAGTAGGAGACTTCATAATATCTCCAACTTTAAGGCGCTTTTGAAGTTGTTCTTCAATACGATTAACCACTAATGTCGCTCTCAATGAGTGACCACCCAGTTCAAAGAAATTGTCTTTAATACCTACGCGATCAACATGTAAAATTTCTTCAAATATGCGGCAAAGGACGCGTTCAAGTTCATTACGTGGCGCAATATAATTGGATTCATCAATCATATCAATATCTGGTAAAGCACGTGTGTCTAACTTACCATTGATTGTAATAGGAATTTTGTCTATTTTCATAAAATGAACTGGAATCATATAATTAGGTAGCGTGTGACTTAATAACTTCTTCAATGTGCTTGTTGATTGTGGTTGAGAAGCCTCATAATATGCCACAATTTGTTTATCACGATCTTGCTCATGTTCATGCACAACGACGACAGCTTTATTAATATCGCGTATCGCTTCGATTGCTTTTTCAATTTCTGATAATTCGATTCTGAAACCACGAATTTTCACTTGCTTATCGATACGACTAATGTAGTCGATATTACCATCTTCTTGTAGACGAACTAAGTCACCACTTTTATAAATCGCTTCCCCATTTAATGGAGATTTAACAAAGCTCTGTTGCGTTTGCTCAGGTTGATTCAAATAACCTTTTGCTAAACCTGAACCACCAATACATAATTCCCCAGGCACACCTACACCACATAATCGTTGACCTTGGATGACATAGACAGTCGTTCCATTAATCGGACTACCAATTGGAATACGTGCAGGCAATTTTGGTGGAATAGCATAAGTGGTCGTAAACGTTGTATTTTCAGTTGGACCATAACCATTGATTATTTGTGGGTGTCGTGCACGTGAATTCAATAGGTTTACCCATTTAGCATTCAACACTTCTCCACCGATAAGTAAATATTTGAGAGATTCTAACACTTCGATACGCTCACTGGCAATTTGATTGAAAAGTGATGAAGTTAACCACATTGTATTGACCTGTTTATCTGCAATGGTTTGGCCCAATTGCTTAGAATCAAGTAAAGTATCTTTTGATGTGATAATTAAGCGACCACCATTTAATAAAGCTCCGTAAATTTCAAAGGTTGCAGCATCAAAGGCAATCGTTCCTGATAATAAAATCACCGTGTCATCGTTAAGTTCAACATAGTTAGGTTGGTGAACTAGGCGATCGATACCTCTATGTGCGATGACAGTTCCCTTAGGTTTACCGGTTGTTCCAGAAGTATAGATGACATAGGCAGTGTCTTCTGGTGTATTAATGTGTGGCAGATTATCAATATACGTGCATTCTTCCCAATTGATTTCCTCCATTTTGATAAGAGGTAAGTCTGACTGCAGTGTTATATGATATGTGATTATCGCTTTAGGCATCGCATCTTTAAGAATATAGTGTGTTCTTTCTTGTGGATAGTCTGGATCAATAGGTAGATAGCCAGCACCAGATTTTAGAATACCTAATATAGCTACAATCATTTCCATACTACGTTCCATAATTAAAGCGACCGTATCATTTGGTTGAATGCCATAAGTCGTTCTCAATAAGTGTGCAATGTAATTGGCTTGTTGATTTAACTGACGGTATGTCATAGATTGCTGTTCAAATTGTAAGGCGATTGCATCAGGATGTTGATTAACTTGATATTCGAAGCGGCTCATTACAGTTTGATAAGCATCATTACCATTCAGTTGGGTCATACTATGACTATTTATTCTTTCGTATAATTGTAAGTCAGTTTGATCATTTAATTGAATCTCTTGTACTAACATAGTTGGTTGATTTACAGATTGCATATAAATGGTTGTAATTAAACGGCGTAATGTTTGAATCGTTAAATCATCATAGGCATTTGCATCGTAAACTAAGTCAAAACCACCATTTGCGAGTGGATAGATTTCAATATTCGCTAATGAAGATTTATTGTTGTACAAACGATGTACCTCATGTGAAACTTGATGAAGTTCAAAGTCGGCAACAACTGGTGTTACATGAAACATACTTTCTAATTCCATGACGTCAGCATTTGCTTCTGTAATGAATGACGCACCATGGTTTTGTAATGAATGAATTGCGGATGTCCAAGCTGTTAACAGACTGTCTACGGATGCGTGTTGGTCAATGTATAAACATACTGGGGACACATTTGAATTCGGTACCATCAACAACTCTGATTGTTTATTCGCTACTGGGAAGTGGATGTTCAATGCCACTTCGTTTGATTGACTCATAAAGTGATGTGCCAAATATGTGCTAACAGCTAATCGATGGATATCAAATGATGAGAGTTGTGTACGTACATAGCGCATCTCTTTTTTATCATAGACATTTTTTACAGGCATATAGGCATAATTTTCATTATCTGCATGAAGTACTTTAAATTGATTAAAGTCTTTTGGTGCATTTGGATTGCATGCTTTTTCGTTTATCTTTTGTACCGTCATATAGAATTGAGATATTCCAGCATGCTGATTGAGTGAATGTTTGTAAGCCTTATTTAATTCTGATAAAAATATTTGTAATTGGTTATCGTTAAAAATCATAGAATGGAAATCTAAAAGTAAGTATGCTTCATCAAGAAATTGATAAATTGTAAAGTTAAATTGAGGTAATTGATTTAAATAGTATGAATTCAATTTTTGTTGGAAGAAACTTTCGATATCAATATTTTTGGAATAGTCATCGAAAGCTTTTAATTCAATAAACGGGAAAAATTCTCGAATGCTTACACATAAATCATCCGAATCATCAATATTGAATTGTGATCTTAATACAGGTTGGTGTTGTACGACATTTAATAATGCATACATCAGTTGATGACAATCAATACGGGTATCCAATTTTACCCAATATGTCATCCGATGTGTTGAGGATGATTGTTTTAAATATTTAAGATAAAAATACTTTTGAAAATTCAATAGTTGTTTGTTCATTTAAGTCCTTCTTTCATATTCATTCTTTAATAAACATAATTAAGCATTCACATCTTCTTGTCTAGACAGTCTATATCATAATACATTTACCTGCATAAAAACAATTACCTAATTAAAAAATTTATAAAATCTTAATAAAAGCTTTTTAAAAAAATAATTATGATAATCTCAGTAAGGTTTGATAGTATTCGTATTTTTAATAATTGAATATTAAAACATATTTATTTAAAACGTAGTAGTTCAGACTACATTTGTATTGTTATAGGTGCACTTTTATGTTAAATACGCATTATATAAAAATTAAAATAGATTACATAAATATTGTTTGGTACTATAAAAGAGAAATTAATGTAAAAAAGGGGTGGAAGGATGAAACATTTAAAGAGATTAAGTCTGAGTATCGTTTTTTTACTGTTAATATTTTGTATTAGTGGATGTGGAAGCAGCCAAAAAGAAAACACTAAAACAGAAAGTAGTAAAAAAGAGTTTAGCAGAGAGGCACAAATCAAACAAAGCTTTAATAAGACATTAAAGCTATATCCTACGAAGAATCTCGATGATTTTTACGATAAAGAAGGTTTTCGAGATCAAGAATTTGATAAAGACGATAAGGGGACGTGGATTATTAGTTCTGAAATGACTATTCAACACAAAGATGAGAGTTTGAAGTCAAGAGGGATGACTCTATATGTAAATAGAAATACTAGAACAACAAAAGGTAATTTTATTGTTAGAGAAATAACAGAGGACAGTAAAGGCTATACACATAGTAAAGATAAAAAATATCCAGTGAAAATGGAACATAATAAAATTATTCCAACGAAGCCAATACATGACGACAAGTTAAAAAAAGAAATCGAAAACTTTAAATTTTTTGTACAATATGGCAAATTTAAAGATTTGAATGATTACAAAGGTGGAGATATTTCATACAATCCAAATGTACCGAGTTATTCCGCCAAATATCAGTTAAGTAATGATGATTATAATGTACAACAGTTAAGAAAACGATATAATATCCCAACGAAACAAGCACCGAAACTACTGTTGAAAGGTGATGGCGACTTAAAAGGGTCATCTGTAGGGCATAAAAACCTAGAATTCACTTTTGTAGAAAATCAAGAAGAAAATATCTTTTTTACGGATAGTATTAATTTCAAACCTACTGAGCGTGATGAATCATGAACAAACCGGGATATGAAATCTAGAGACATAATAGGTTATTCTAAACAGACCAAGCGTAGTATATAGAACAATATAAAGGAGTGAAAAGATGAAGCATTCCAAAAAACTAAAGTTATGTGCAAGTTTGTTTATCTTAGTCATTTTTGTTGGAGGATGTGGACCTTTTAACAAAGAAGCTCAAATTAAGAAAAGTTTTAATAAAACGTTAATTATGTATCCGACTAAAAATCTCGAGGATTTCTACGATAAAGAAGGCCTTCGAGATCAAGAATTTGAAAAAGGCGATAAAGGTACTTGGATTGTTCGTTCTGAAATGATTATTGAACCAAAAGGCAAGAATATGGAAACTAGAGGAATGGTGCTCTACATAAATCGCAATACTAGAACAACAAAAGGATATTTTTTAATAAGTGAGATAACCAATGATAGTAATGGATATGCGCATAATAAAGATAAAAATATCCAGTAAAAATGGAACATAATCAAATTATCCCAACGAAACAAGCTCCTGAATTAAAGTTGAAAGGCGATGGTGATTTAAAAGGCTCATCCGTAGGGTCTAAAGATTTAGAATTTAACTTTGTAAGAAATCAAGAAGAAAATATTTATTTTTCTGATAGTATCGATTATAAACCGACTGAGCATAGTTAATTATGAGCAAAACTGAATATCAAATAAAGTCTGACAATATAACGAGTATCTCTGAAGAAACAAACAGTGTATCAAAGATGAGCTGTGATTAGAAGCGTGTCATAAATGATGCGCTTTTTTGTGTAATATAATTATAAATAAATCATACAAAAATAAATTAAATTGATTGCTTATGCATTGTTTGCTAATATGAAAGTGAAATTGGTATCATTAAAAAATTTGTATGAATATATCATTTATATATAGAAAATATAAGGATGTGAAGGGATGCGACAGTCAAGGAAGTTAAAGCTCGGTATATGTTTGATCCTACTTATTATATTTATTGGAGGTTGTGTTATATTGACAAAAACAAATAGTCGAAATGCTCAAATTAAGGAAACATTTAATAAAACATTAAGTGTATATCCAACTAAAAATCTTGAAGATTTTTACGATAAAGAAGGCTTTCGAGATCAAGAATTTGATAAAGGAGATAAAGGCACTTGGATCGTTAATTCTGAAATGGTTATTGGACCAAAAGGTAAGAATATGGAATCTAGAGGAATGGTGCTCTATATAAATCGTAATACTAGAACAACAAAAGGATATTATTTTATAAGTGAAACAACATATGATAATAACGGTAGACCAAAGGATGATGAAAAGAGATATCCAGTGAAAATGGCGCATAATAAAATTATTCCAACGAAGCCAATACCGAATGATAAGTTAAAAAAAGAAATTGAAAACTTTAAGTTTTTTGTACAATATGGTAGCTTTAAAGATTTTAAAGATTATAAAAATGGAGATATTTCATACAATCCAAATGTGCCAAGTTATTCCGCCAAATATCAGTTGAATAATGATGATTATAATGTACAACAGTTAAGAAAACGATATAATATCCCAACGAAACAAGCGCCTGAATTAAAATTGAAAGGCGATGGCGATTTAAAAGGCTCATCCGTAGGATCTAAAAGTCTTGAATTTACCTTTGTAGAAAATAAAAAAGAAAACATCTATTTTGCAGATGCGGTACAATTTACCCCAAGTGAGGATAATAAATCATGAGTCAGATAGAATATCAAATAAACCCTGGCAATATAACAAGTAACTCTGAAGAAACAAGTTCGGTATCCAAAATAAGTTATGAAATAGAAAATGCGAATGATAATGGTTTAGACAAAGGCAAAATTAACAAGCAAATTAAAGCTTTAAAAAGAAATAATAATTTTCCTGGGAACTTAGAATACGTTGATAGTTATACCGATCCAAAAACAGGTACGACCACAAGTGCTTTTTTAAATAAAGAGACAGGAAAAGTTACTTTAGGTATGACAGGCACCAATTTACACAAAGGTGCAATGTTAAAACAAGCGTTTGGCGTTGCTTCTCCTCAAGACTATAGAGATGTGTATGAAACGCTAAATGATATTCGGGCAGATATCAATATTGGACTCCATTCCGTCACGGATAAAGATCCACATTATAAAAATACCCAAGACTTTATTAAAGGAATCAAAAAAGACTATGATATTGATACAATTACAGGACATTCTTTAGGTGGTAGAGATGCGATAATTTTAGGTACGAGTAATGACATTAAACATATCGTTGTGTATAATCCAGCACCATTGGCGGTCAAAGATGTGAGTATACTTTATGACGATGGGGAAGAACTTAAAAAAATGATTGAAAAGTATGATGGTCATATTGTGAGATTCGTGTCTAATCAAGATATATTAGATGCAGGTGTTCGCGATCTTATGTATGAAACTGCCGGAGAAAAAATAGTGATAAAAAATGGAGAAGGCCATTCAATGGATGGTTTTTTAATCAAAGGGACACAAGCTAAAATATTAGCCGAATTAAAAAGAGTCAAAGGATACCAAGACGCAAATAATAAATCATTTAAATCAGTTCGTAAGCAAACGAGACGTAGACTAGATAAAGTAGAGACGCTGAGAGCGAATTGGATTCAAACGAATGGTGGGGCGCTGTCTTCATCTCAACAACAATTATTAGAATCTTTAACGGCATTAACTATCGCCCAAGGATTAAGCCAATTGGTTGATGAAGAAAGTCAACATTTGAAAAAAATGTATCAATCGATGGCACATAAGTTTGGAGAAAATTGGAAAAAAGCTCAAGAAGCTGGGAATGAAATTGCTGAAAAACTAACCTTTGCAGAGGTCATAGATGAATTACGGGCAGGTGGCGCGTATGAAAGTAAACTTGAAACGGATCCCCAAAGAAAAATAGATAATAAGTTAAAAAAATTAAATGATGTTTCTAAAAATTGTGATGATTATATAGCTAAAATTAAACAGAGCATTCATGCAATTGTTGAAAAGGATAAAGCGTTAGCAAGTCAAATAGGTGGTATTATGTGATGTTTACAGAATATAAAAAATTAAGTGATCTTGAAAATGCCTATGATGTAGAAAGAAAAAAATTAAATGATGAATTAAATCAACTTTATGAACTAAAACATCAAACGCGCCGAAAATGTGAACAAATGTATGATCACTTCTTATATCTCAAACATAAACTGAATTATAGTGAAGCAGCTACTATCAAGATGACGCGTATTATAGAAGCATTTGATGGAGAAATGAATCAGCGTATCAGACATCAAGAAATGAAATTAGAAGATGATAAAGATACATTAAGAAGAGACTACTTAAAAAAATCTGCCAGAATTGAAGGAGATGAATAAGCATGATACGAGGTTCGAATGCCATACCAGATTTAGCAGTAATGGGAGGAATGATGGAAAAAGAACAAATTAGAACGGTTATTGCACCAGAACATGATCGAATGCATCATGACCATCAGAATAAGCTAAAAAGTGATGAAAAAATATTACTTGACCAAATGGTGAGTCATTTTAAAAAATTTGAAGGTGAATTTAAAAATGCGGCTCAAGGAGATTGGGTGAAAAGTGCAATGTCTGAATTAAATGATATAAGCGATGATTTAAAGCATATTCAGGATATCGAAGTATGATGATGTTGTCTAATAAGGATGTAGTTAGGATATATGTTAGTTATCAACTGTAGGGAAATAACAAATGAACATGTTGTTTTTCTGCAGTTTTGCTTTATCCAATGATATCATTATGTTTCAACTTGATATTCGTGTAAACGTGCTATGAATTTAAAAATGAAGGCTATAAAACGTTATATATGAAAATGTGCAATCATATTTTTAACTTCAAAGTATGGTCAAACGGTAATCACTGATAACAATTTAGATTATTTTCAGACAATCAGTTTAAGGGTAAAAAAACAATGATGCAAGCTGGAATGTACCTGAAATAGCTGTATATATGAAATATAAAGTATTATAATTAAGCCCAACATTATCGATCATCGACAGTGTTGGGCTCAAATCATTGATTATGTGGATTGTTTTCAGTAGTGTTATTTATCTTCTAATAGATATTTAATTGAGTTATATATATCTTCTAATGTTTTGACAGATTGATCAAATAGCGCTTTTTCTTTTTCATCTAATGGTAGTTCATATATTTTAACTGCTCCATCTTGATTGACCAATGTTGGCACACCTACATACACGTCACGATATCCACCGTATTGGCCTGTAAGTTGTGTTGATACATTTAATACGTTATTTTCGTTGTTTAAAATTGCTTTTGAAATACGCATTAATGCTAAAGCAATACCATAATATGTTGAACCTTTCGCTTGTATAATTTCATAGGCAGCATCACGAGTATTGACATAAATTTCTTCAGCTTTGGCTTCACTACCGGTTTTTTCTTTTAGTGCTTCGAATACTGGCATACCAGCAATGTTAGCTTGTGACCATACGGCTAATTCAGAATCACCATGTTCACCGATAATACTAGCATTTACACTTGCAGGTGCCACGTCGAATTCTCGACTGATTAAATATTGTAAACGTGCACTATCTAGTACAGTGCCTGAACCAATAACGCGTTCTGCTGGTAGGCCTGTATATTCTTTAATGAAGCGTGTTAGGATATCAACTGGATTTGCTGCAATTAAGAAGTAGCCATCAAAGCCACTATCCATCACACTTTTCACAATATCTTTCATGATTTTAGCGTTTTTCTCAACTAATTGTAAACGTGTTTCACCAGGTTTTTGCGGTGCGCCAGCTGTAATGACCACTAAATCAGCATCTTTACAGTCTGAATATGTACCCGCACTTATGTTAACTGGAGAAGGACAATGGGCTGTCCCATGGTTTAAATCTTGAACATCAGCATTGACTTTATCCGTTGCAATATCAATAATCACAAATTCATCAGCTACACTTTGCGTTACCATTGCAAATGCGTAGCTTGAACCTACTGATCCATCCCCGATTAATACAACTTTTTTACCAAATGCTTTCATAACTAATTCTCCTAACTATTTGATTTAATTTGAATGTACAATATTAAAAATATCTATTCAAAATAAATAATAATAATTTTCTTTCAGTATAATGTTTTGCTAAAAATTTACAAGTGATAGCATTGCTAGAAAGTAGCGTTAAATTACACTTGACCCTTTCAAAATACTGCAACAAGGGGTTATATCTATACCTCTAAAAATTTGTGACAATTTTTAGTATAGCACTTCAGAACATACTTATGATATTTATAGAGCGCGGTTCAGAACTACGGCAAGGCTGAATGTCAATATTAGTTTATAGACTAAAATATAATGATGTCTCAAATACTTTTAACTATGATCTAAAAAAGTATTGTATGTTCCTAATTGCAATTTTGAGTAAAGCGTATCAATTATAAATTTACATAAAATGGCCATAGTAAGTAAAAAATAACAATGCATTTCAAGGATAACATTTGTGCTGAAGCATCAAAAGTTATTCGTTACTGGACATTTAAAAAGTGGTTATATCCAGATAAATCGATATGTAAAAAAATTTAAGTATAACTGAATATTGGTAATTCCGTTTAAAATAATATGAATACTATTGTATTAAGCGTGAATTTAACTGCTATAGAATTAAAATAATATCAATTTATATGAAAACCTTTACAAATTTTTAAGCAAAGGTTATAATTCAAGTGGTTATAACCAGTAGGAGGAATAAAATTGAAGAAAGCGAACACGCCGTTATATTTTCAAATTTATGAAACACTTCATAAAGGTATAAAGTCCGGACTTTATCAGGAGGGAGATAAACTTCCTTCCGAGCGCAAACTTTGTGAAGAATATAACGTTAGTCGTATTACCGTCAGAGAGGCTTTAGACCGATTAGAGAAAGATCATCTAATTAAAAGAGAACACGGTAAAGGCTCATTTGTACTTGGAAGTCAATATACACAATTATTAAACAAATTGTATAGCTTTAAGGATGAAATAGAAAAAAACGGTGATGATGCCAGTACGAAAATGTTAAACATTGAACTTAAAGTATCTACACCCTTTTTACAAGAAAAAATGAACCTTGAACCATATCAATATGTATATGAATTAACAAGGTTACGATTGTCTAATGGCAAACCTTTAATCTATGAGGTGAGTTACTTACCATTAAGATTTTGTGAGGGGTTGGAGCGGTTTGATTTCAACAATGTATCATTATATGAGACTTTGAATCAACATTATAACATTCAAATTACCAACGCTTACGAAAATCTAGTTGCAAGTAAGTTGAATAAAAAATATGCAGCTTTGTTAAACGGAGAAGTAGATGATAGTTGTATGTATATTGAGCGCTTTAGTTACTACGGGGATGTGCTCATAGAGTATACCCAAAGTATCGCAAGTGGTCATAAGTATAAATATAAGGTAAAACTGATGTGATTTTGTTTAGATACAGGAGGTTTTCATAGTGTTAAATGAAACATATACTTATCAAGAGATTAAACAGCAGCCTGATATGTGGCGCCGCACAGCTGATATTGTGGCGCAAAAACAGGATGCCTTTGAAACGTTCATGCATCATATGATAAGCAACAATAAGGATAAAAAGTTGAAAGTGATATTTACTGGTGCAGGTTCTAGTGCCTATGTTGGAGATATAGCTAGAATGGCATGTGCAACAGAAAAATTTACTCAATTTGACTTTGAATCAGTACCTACTACGCATTTTGTCACGAGTCCAGAAGTATACATAGATGATGCAACTGCGTATTTAATTGTATCATTTGCACGCTCTGGCAATAGTCCGGAAACAAAAGCGACGGTAGAAATTGCAAATCAACTTACAGATAATGCATATCATTTATTCATTACCAACAACAAAGATGGCTTTTTAGGTACTGTGGAAGAAAGTGAACGTATTTTCAAAATTGTTTTACCAGACGAAACGAATGATCAATCTTTAGCAATGACATCCAGTTTTTCTTCTATGTTATTTGCAATTTACATTCTATTCGGTGGTAAATACAATGCTTCATTTTTTGATAAAGCTAAAGAAAATTTTGAATGGATCGAAGCACAGGTTGATCAAGTGAGTATGCTTGATTTTTCTAAGGTCTTTTACGTTGGAACAGGTCTTATTGGTGAATTGACAAAAGAAATAAGTCTCAAAATGAATGAGTTAACGGCAGGACGTGTTGAAATTGCACGAGAAACAACGCTAGGATTTCGACATGGTCCTAAAGCAGGGCTAAGCGATAATGCCATCTTTATTATGCTTCGTAGTAATCAACCATATAAACGTCAGTATGAACAGGATATTATTGCAGAAGTCAATCAAGTTAAAGGGAAATATCATATTCTGACACTAGAAAGTCAATTAACAGATGAAACCCATGCGATAACGTTGCCGAATTCAACGGAACTTACAGATTTAGAATTGGTCTTAGAATATTTGATGTTTGGTCAATTACTTGCTGCTAAAAAATCAGTTGCTTTTGGTCTGAACCCTGACAATCCAAGCCCTGATGGTTTTATTAATCGCGTGGTTAAAGGTGTCACAATTTATCCAGTTCAAGCATCTCATTAACGTCGAAATTTGACGTGTATTCAAGGGGACTATGTGTTGCACAAAGTTCAATAAATGAGCGGATCGCAATCTAACAGCTTAGTAAGAGAGGCAATGTAGCTACATCCAAAGTATATAAAAATAAAACGTGTCATTTTTTGAAAGCGCTTTAACTAAGGCGAGATTATCAAGGGTTTTGAAATTATTATGTGTGCAGATTTAAAGCAACGATTGATGCAAAAAATTAAAACACACGACAAAAAGATGCAGCTTTTAATGATATTTAAATAGTTGACGGTGGGATTGAAATATCAATTTAACGCGTTGTAGTTAAATGAATACGTTATCTATGACACATATATCATGCATCGTGAAACCAAAGATTACATTTAAGAGTATTTAGACTGCGGGAGGTCTAATTTCTTATACATACCTACCTACACAATATATTGGTATGAAACAAGTGAAATCATAGTAACTCTAAAAAATAAGGAGGGCGTATAGATGACTGTAAAAAATTTAAGTCGACTCGTAGATAAGAACGGCATATATTCGGCAGTGGCTGTCGATCAACGCGGTGCCTTGAAAAAATTATTAGGTAAGCAAGGTACAGCGCAAAACTTAGCATCCTTTAAAAAATTAGTTGCAGAAGTACTGACTCCAGAGAGTTCCAGCTTTTTAGTAGATCCTGAGTTTGGCTTGGAAGCAGCAAAAGCCAATGTAGCAGGTTTGATTTTAGCTTATGAACAAACCGGATACATTAAAGATCAACCAGGTCGTTTGCCTCGACTGATTGAGGGTCAAAGTGTGAAACGTCTAGTTGAAGCGGGTGCAGATGCAATTAAATTCTTGCTTTACTACGACGTTGATGAACCAGATGAAATTAATCAAAAAAAGCAAGCAGTGATTGAGCGTGTAGGGGCAGAATGCAAAGCTGAGCATGTGCCATTTTTATTAGAAATCTTGACCTATGATGATCAGATTGGTGATGAAAAAGGTGACGCTTTCGCGTTAGTCAAACCGCATAAAGTCAATAGTGCAATGAAGTTATTTAGCGAAGCACGATTTGGCGTTGATACTTTAAAAGTTGAGTTGCCGGTAAATATGAACTTTGTTCAAGGCTATGGTCATGAAGCATGCATGACTCAACAAGAAGCAGCAGAAGCCTTTAAAGCACAAGCGAATTCAACGCATATACCCTATATTTACTTGAGTGCCGGTATGGATTCGCAATTATTTAATAAATCATTACAATTTGCCGCAGAAAATGGTTCAACATTTAATGGTGTTTTATGTGGTCGTGCGACGTGGCAAGGTGCGACAGAAGTGCTTGCTAAAGATGGAGAAGTAACAGCACGTGAATGGCTTCAGACAGAAGGAATTAAAAATCTTAAGGCATTGAATCAGGTTAATCAACAAACAGCAACACCGATTTAACACAATGTTTTAAGAAATCATATACCAAGCTTTTAGCCGATACCAAGCCATCGTTTGACCTAGTAATACACACGAATCTAAAAAAACAACATACATGATATTCGTTATGCACTTACTGAACAATCGTTGTTTTGGTTATTAAAAAAATGCTGTGAAAGTAATATTAAAATGTTTTTAATTAAGAAAGGAGATATGTGAAATGGCAATCATTGCTAACAGAATTGATGGCAGACTTATTCATGGACAGGTTGCAAATTTATGGGCAACAAAATTAAACGTTGGACGCTTTATGATTATTGATGACGAAATAGCACAAAGTGATATTGATAAACAAGCATTAAAGCTTGCAACGCCAGCTGGTATTAAACTAAGTGTACTACCTATTGAAAAGGCTGCAACAAATATAAAAAATGGTAAATACGATTCTCAACGCGTCATGATTATTGCGAAACGTCCGGATCGTTTTGTTGAACTAGTGAATCAAGGCGTACAAATTGATAATTTAAACGTTGGAAATATGTCACAAACAAATGAAACACGTTCAATTACTAATTCAATTAATGTGATGGATGAAGACGTCGAAAACTTTGAAAAACTACAATCAGCAGGCGTTACAATCACTTCTCAAATGGTTCCAAATGATAAAGCTGTAGACTTCATGTCATTAATTAAAGCATAAATGAAGGAAGGTGTTTGTTTTGGAAATTATGTGGTGGCAAATTTTACTACTAACATTGTATGCAGGCTATCAAATTTTAGACGATTTACAATTTAATATTTTTGGTCATCCCGTATTTGCTGGTATTGTCTCTGGATTGATTATGGGAGATATTAAGACGGGCTTAATTATCGGTGGTGGTATGCAATTAACAGTTCTTGGTGTAGGTACATTTGGTGGGGCCTCTCGTATTGATGCCAATTCAGGTACTGTTTTGGCGGTAGCTTATTCGGTAGCTTTAGGAATGAACCCACAACAAGCATTAGCGACATTGGCTGTGCCAGTAGCAAGTCTAATGATTCAAACAGATGTTTTGGCAAGATTTACGAATACATTCTTTGCACATCGTATCGATGCTAAAATTGAGCAAATGGACTATAAAGGTATTCAAAGAAACTACTTATATGGCGCAATTCCATGGGCATTGTCTCGAGCGATTCCAGTATTTTTAGGATTGTTTTTTGGCGGTGGTGTGGTAAAAAACATTGTCAATTACTTGAATGGTGACCTAAAGTGGTTAGGTGATGGTTTAACAGTTGCGGGGGCAGTCTTACCTGCAGTTGGTTTTGCAATTTTATTGCGCTATTTACCTTTGAAAAAACACTATCCGTATTTCATCCTAGGTTTTATTATTACAGCGCTTATGGTTACAGTGTTTGATGGTTTATCAGGTATAGGAACTTCTGTTGCGCATTTAGACGACAAGTTTACAATGTCATTCTCATCTTTACCAATGCTTGCCATTGCAGCCATTGGCTTTGCGCTTGCCAGCTTAGAGTACAAACGAACATCTACGCTAACAGCTATGTCGTCAGCATCAGGAAAACAAGATTTGAATCATGCTGATGATGAAGGAGAGATTGATGATGACGAACTTTAACCATAAAAAACAGGATACTTCAAAAACTCATGTACATAAGGATGCAAAGCCATTAACAGGCAAGTCGCCTGAAACGCCTTATAAATTAACAAATAAAGACTTTCGACAAATTAATATGCGTAGTTTGTTCTTCTACCAATGGGGTTGGAACTATGAACGTATGCAAGGATCAGGTTATTTATTTACAATTCTACCTCAACTACGCAAAATTTATGGTGATGATACACCAGAATTAAAAGAAATGATGAAAACACATGCACAGTTCTTCAATACGAGTAATTTTTTTAACACAATTATTACCGGTATTGATATTGCGATGGAAGAAAAGGAACAGTTTGCTGCAAAAGAATCCGTTGAAGGGTTCAAAGTTGGTTTAATGGGACCATTTGCAGCAGTTGGAGATGCTATATTTGCATCATTAGTGCCAACTATTTTTGGTGCGATAGCTGCTAACATGGCCCAAGATGGTAACCCATTTGGCGCATTGTTATGGTTTATCGCAATATTAGCAGTTATTGTGTTTAGATGGAAACAATTGAAATTTGCATACAAAGAGGGCGTAGCACTGGTTACAACAATGCAACATCGTTTAGAATCACTGACGAATGCCGCAACATTATTAGGGGTCTTTATGGTAGGTGCACTCGTTGCAACGATGATACGTGTTCAGTTTGCATGGAAGCCTAAAATTGGTAATTTAACGGTTAATATTCAAGACAGTGCAAACATGATTTTGCCGCGTCTGTTACCGCTAGTCTTTGTCTTTTTAATTTACTGGTTACTTGGACGTAAAAAAATGAATTCAACCCGTGCCATTTTCTTAGTGATTATTGTATCGATTATTTTATCCGCATTAGGTGTTATAAAAAATATTTAAAAAGGTGAAATACAATTATGAAAAAGTTAATTTTAATAAGTCATGGTTCATTTTGTGAAGGTATTAAAAATAGTGTTGAGATGATTTTTGGAGCTCAAGATTATATATACACTGTAGCCTTAACACCGGAGCAAGGACAAGAAACATTTGAAAAAAACTTTAAAGCACTGATAGAAGATGACGACGATGTAGTGGTATTTGCAGATTTACAAGGTGGTACACCAGCTAATACAGTTTCAAAGCTCATCATGCAAGGTGCTAAATATCAACTGTATACAGGAATGAATTTGCCGATGATTATAGCTTATATTAATGCACAAATGATTGGTCAGCCAGCAGATATTGCTCAAAAAGCAAAGGATGGTATCATCGATGTCAATGCTTTGTTAGCGCATGATGACGATGAAGAATAGAGATAGCGAATCAGGTATAAATAAAGAATATGCGCGCTTCAAAGTGAACATTAAATATGTTTACTTTGAAGCGTGTTGTTTTATGTTTCAAAAAGAAAATTTAATGACTACAATAGACAAAACATCTATGTTTCACCGAAATGAACAACCGCCACATGTATTTATAGTTAAACTAAATGTTGCATTTGGTAGCCAATTCTAGGATGGGTAATGATTAACTTCTTATCCATATGCGCATCGTCTTCGCTGTAATTTAACTTCTTACGTAATGAAGCCATATGTACACGTAGTGATGCCATTTCACACTTATTAACGTAACCAAAGATTGATTTTAAAAGGACTTGGTATGTTAACACTTTACCAACATGATGACTTAGAATTTTTAACAATTGAAATTCATTTGGTGTTAAATGAATTGGTTGGTCGTTAATGTAAACCATTTTAGCATTGAAATCAACCGTAAGCGGACCATTTTTGAAGTTGTTTTCTTCGGTTGTTGTTTTTTTTGAGACACGCAGTGCGACTCTAATACGTGCTTGTAATTCGTCGACATTGAACGGTTTAATCATATAGTCATTCGCACCGCAGTCTAGCGCATTGACAATTGTTTGTTCTTCTGTACGCGCACTGATAACAATAATTGGTGTATCGATATCTGTTCTGATTTGCTTGATTAGAGTAAAGCCATCAATATCAGGTAAACCTAAATCAAGTAATATAACATCTGGATGCTCTGTTCGAATACGAAAGGCTGCGTCCTTTCCATTTCTTGCTGTGATTACTTTATAGTAATTCATGGTTAAAGTAACATCGATTAAATGTAAAATAGCAGCATCATCTTCAACAACTAAAAGTGTAGATTTCATCATCTCACCCTTTCATATCTATTTGATCTATATCTAAGTAAAAATAAAAAATACTGCCATGTGGATGATTAGGTTGGTATTCTAATTTGCTATCATGTTGTTTTAAAATGAGTTGCACTAAATATAGTCCCAGTCCTAAGCTGTCTTTTTTATTGTCTTTAAAATAATCCCCTGAATAATAAGGTTTATAAATTAAATGTCGTTCTTCTTCAGGAATCCCTTTCCCAAAATCAATCATTTCAAAGCGTACACGAGATGGCTGTAGATGAATGCAAAGTTTAATTTCTGAAGTGGTCCCAGAGTGTTTCAATGCGTTATCAACGAGATTAAATAAAACTTGCAGTATTAGTTTGCTATCAATGTGAACGAATGCCATGGTATCTTCGGTTTCAATCGTTACCTTTTGATTTTGGTGTCTGCGAATCAACCCTTGCTCGAATTCTTCTAAAAGTTCTTCTATAAGATAAGCCGTCCGTTTTACTTTTATATCAGAACTTTCCAACTTAGTGAGAGATAAAATATTAGTAACAAGTGTATACAGGTATTGTGCTTCCTTATATGAAGCAGTTAATAGTTTTAATTTTTCAGCGTTATCTAAGCTCTTACTGTGAAATTTCAACACATCTAAGTTTCCAATAATAGATGTGAGTGGTGTCCGTATATCATGTGAAATAGAATGTAAGAAATTAGAGCGTGTTGCTTCGCGCTCAGCTGTTAACATCGATTGTCTTGTTTGTTTAAGTAAATATACATTTTCTATTGCCAGCATTAAATCATTTAACATAGAGTCTAATATTGAATTGTCATACATATCGATATAATCTTTATCATCAAATTGAATGGACACGATTCCTTTTACGGGATTACTACCTATAGGTATACATAGATATTTGCTTCCGGGGAAGGTATCGGTAAGTCTTCCGGCACGATGTTCGTTTTCGATGACCCAAGTCAATGTTTCTGCATCTTCTACATCTTCCATATTTTTTGTGTTTTTAAATGATGGATGTCCAAATGAAGATGATTTGACTACTTTTTTTGATTCGACTAGAAACACCGTAACATTTTGATGTAACAATTGATGGATTTGTTCACCAGCTATATTTAACAGTTTCATTATAGAATAAGATTCTTTAATAGATTGATTAAACTGTAACATAATATCAGTACGATATAATTGGCGCTCTGTTAATGAGTGCTGATACTTTAAATTTTTTAAAATGGCACTCGTAAAAATACTTGCAAAAATACTGATTACAAATGTAATAGGGTATTCAAATCGATACATTTCTAGAGTGAATCTTGGCACGGTAAAGAAATAATTAAAAATAAAAACGTTTAATATCGATGTAAAGAATCCAATGAGATAAGATTGCGTCCATATGGATAATAAGATAATACCAATAAAGAATAATAGTAAAATAATTGCGCTTGATTCATTTTTATCAATTGTGTAAATCCACATACCAAGGAGAACACAAAATGTTTGAATAATAAGCATTTTCATTATATCTACAGATAATGCTATTTGATAAGATGGTTTATTCATTGATTGTGTACGTTCTTGCTTATTTGAGTTTATATAATAGATAGGCACAATCTCTAATTTGAAATAATGCGGCGCATGGTTAATTTCTTCAATAAGTGATTTTTTAAAATAATGTTTCCATTTTGGGTTTTCTGATTGCCCAAGAACTAACTTAGTAACAAATGCGCTATCGCACCAATCTGTTAATGCTTTTGCAACGTCTTGTGCATAAAGAACTTTAATCTCTGCACCTAACGATTTGGCGAGCATAAGATTTTTATGCACGTAATGGTCTTGTATTTTGCTTTCTGAAGGTGTCTCAAAGGTGTCGATATAAATAGCTGTAAATTTGGCATGTTCTTTATAGGCAGAACGTCTTGCTTCTCGAATAACGCGCTCGTTATAAATACTACCACTGACAGCAACGGCAATATGAGGCGTGATATCTGTATGTTTTGTATTACATTGTTGTTCTTTTTGACTCATAATGTCTGCTACAGTTCTGAGCGCAAGTTCACGCAATCTAGTCAAATTTTCATAAGAAAAAAAGTTGGAAAACGCTGTTTCTAAACGTTCTTTTTTATATACTTTTCCAGCTTTTAAACGTTGTATCAGCATATTCGGCGAAATATCTACAACTTCAAATGCATCTGCCGACATAATAAATTGATCGGGTACGCGTTCTGTCACTTGAATACCTGTCATTAATTCAATTTGTCCACTTAAACTTTCTATATGTTGGATATTTAGTGTTGTCCACACATCGATACCGTGAGACAGTATTTCTTCAATATCCATATATCTTTTCAAATGACGATTTTTAGAAATATTAGTGTGTGCGAGTTCATCAATCAATACGATATCGGGTTGAGCCTCAATAATTCTTTCAACATTGATAAACTGAAACATATGGCTACCGAATTTATGGCTAGAAGTTGTAATTTCAGGAAGTTGTTTGGCAAGCGCATTTGTCTCAGGACGTTGATGTGGCTCAATATAACCGATCTTAACATCCACCCCTTCTTTATATTGGTCGATACCATTTGAAAGCATTTCATACGTTTTCCCAACGCCAGGGCTATAACCTAAATAAATGGTCAGAGTTCCTCTTTTTTTATATGAACTTTCCATATGCTAACACCTCTTAAGTATATATTAATTAATACTAAAATAATTATCCATTTATATTTTTATTTTATGGCTCATCTTTATATTTTCTTAATATCTTTTTTGAAATATTAATACTATGATTATACAGTTCTTGCTAAGCTTTTCTTGAAAGTGAGGAGAGAACAAAATGATTGCACTATTAGCATTTGTTGTAATCGGATTAATTTTATATTTATTTTACGCATTATTTTGGAGTGAAAAATTCTAATAACGAAGGAAGGAATCGCAATGAGTATAATTTTATTTTTAATGATCTTTATTGCGTTGACATATATCGTGAGTCGTTACTTATATTTAGTAGCTCTAATTGTTCCATCTAAGATAGATATACTATTCAATCCTATTGAAAAGGTAATTTATCGACTAATCAATACTAAATTAGAGCATATGTCAGGCAAAACATATTTAAAACACTTTTTTTGGTTCAACGGAATAACAGGGATAGTGGCATTGATATTATTATTGACGCAACAATGGCTTTGGTTAAACCCGAATCACAATTTAAACCAATCCATATCTTTGGCCTTTAATACAATGGCTTCATTTATAACGAATACGAATTTACAACATTATTCAGGAGAAACGGGACTAAGTTATTTAACGCAAATGACGGTCATAACATTTTTAATGTTCACATCAGCTGCTTCTGGCTATGCTGTATGTATTGCAATGTTGAGAAGATTGACAGGTATGACAGATGTCATTGGCAATTTTTATCAAGACATCATACGTTTTATTGTGCGTGTTCTAATACCGTTCTCATTTATTATCAGCTTATTTTTAATCAGTCAAGGGACACCTCAAACATTTAAAGGAAACCTTGTCATAGAAACTTTGTCAGGCGTTAAACAAACGATTGCTTATGGTCCAATCGCATCAATGGAAGCAATTAAACATCTTGGTACAAACGGTGGCGGATTTTTAGGCGCAAATGCCTCGACGCCATTTGAGAATCCTAACTACTGGACTAATTTCGTTGAAGCTTTAAGTATGATGCTTATACCAGGGGCTTTAGTATTCTTATATGGCAGAATGTTAAAAAATAAAAAGCAAGTACATCCTCATGCTGTAATGATTTTTGTTGCGATGTTTGTTCTATTTATCGCATGTTTAGTGATGTGTCTACACTTTGAATTCTCAGGGAACCCCGTCTTACAGCATTTAGGAATTACTGGTGGCAATATGGAAGGTAAAGAAACACGATTTGGTGTAGGTCTTTCAGCGCTATTTACAACGATTACGACGGCTTTTACAACGGGCAGTGTAAACAACATGCATGATAGCTTAACACCTTTAGGCGGTCTTGTCCCATTATTATTAATGATGTTGAATGCGGTCTTTGGTGGCGAAGGTGTGGGACTTATGAATATGTTGATTTATGTCATGCTCACAGTATTTATGTGTAGTTTAATGATTGGAAAGACACCAAGCTATTTAGGTATGAAGATAGAAGGAAAAGAGATGAAGCTTATTGCGCTTTCATTTTTAATACATCCATTGCTTATTTTATTTTTCTCTGCATTGGCATTTATAGTACCGGGTGCAACAGATGCCATCACCAATCCACAGTTCCATGGTGTATCACAAGTGCTGTATGAATTTTCATCTTCATCTGCTAACAACGGTTCAGGATTTGAGGGATTGAAGGATAATACAACGTTTTGGAATATTTCAACAGGCATTGTCATGTTGTTAGCACGGTATATTCCAATTATTTTACAGTTAAGCATTGTATCAAGTTTAGTAAATAAAAAAACATATCAAAATCTAACAGAAGATGTACCAATCAATAATTTATTTTTCAGCAGTGTATTAATCATCTTTATTATTTTACTTAGTGGTTTAACGTTCTTACCAGATTTAATGATTGGACCAATAGGAGAGCACTTATTGCTACATTCTTAATAGGAGGAAGGTCTAAAATGATTGAAACTAAAAAAATATTTGAATCCAGTTTGGTCAAACAGGCTTTAAAAGAAAGCATTATTAAATTAAACCCAGTATGCATGGTTAAAAATCCTATTATGTTTGTGGTAGAAGTAGGGATGATGCTCTCTTTAATTTTAACAATGGCACCAAATTTATTTAGTTATGAAAATGTATCACGAACGTATTTATTTAGTATTTTCTTTATATTATTATTAACGTTAATTTTCGCAAATTTTTCAGAGGCTTTAGCAGAAGGGCGTGGTAAAGCACAGGCAAAAGCATTACGCCAAACACAAACTGAAATGACTGCAAGACGTATTAAGTCTGACGGTAGTTATGAAATCATTGATGCTAGCCAATTGAAAAAAGGAGATATTGTACGTGTAGAAACGGGCGAGCAAATTCCGAATGACGGTCAAGTTATTAATGGATTAGCTACCGTAGATGAATCTGCAATTACAGGTGAGTCTGCACCAGTTATTAAAGAAAGTGGAGGAGACTTCAATAATGTTATTGGAGGTACTTCTGTAGCTTCCGACTGGTTGGAGGTTGAAATCACATCAAATCCAGGTCAATCATTTTTAGATAAAATGATTTATTTGGTTGAAAATGCGACAAGAAAGAAAACACCTAACGAAATCGCATTATTTACATTATTGATGACCTTAACAATTGTTTTTTTAGTTGTCATTTTAACAATGTATCCTTTAGCGACATTTTTACATTTCAATTTATCTATTGCAATGCTGATTGCTTTAACTGTTTGTCTGATTCCAACAACGATTGGTGGCTTATTATCTGCCATTGGAATCGCGGGTATGGATCGCGTTACGCAATTTAATATTTTAGCTAAAAGTGGACGTTCAGTAGAAACATGTGGGGATGTTAATGTTTTGATATTAGACAAAACTGGGACGATTACTTATGGAAATCGTATGGCTAGCGAATTTATTCCGGTGGCATCGACGCAGTTTGAAAGATTGGTGAAAGCTTCATACGAATGTTCTGTCGAAGATGATACACCAGAAGGTAGCAGTATTGTAAAGTTAGCACGTCAGCAACACATTGATTTACCAACAGACAGAGGAGAATATTTCCCATTTACTGCTGAAACACGCATGAGTGGTGTGAAATTTTCTAATCGTGAAGTCTATAAAGGTGCACCTAATAGCATGATTAAACGTGTTAAAGAAGCAGGTGGCCATATTCCTGATGATTTAGACACGTATGTAAATGAAGTGTCTAAAAAAGGTGGCACACCATTAGTTGTCATTGAAAATAACGTCATATTAGGTGTTATTTATTTAAAAGATGTTATTAAAGAAGGGTTAGTGGCACGTTTTCAAGAATTGCGTGCGATGGGCATCGAAACGGTGATGTGTACAGGAGACAATCAACTTACTGCTGCAACCATTGCGAAAGAAGCGGGTGTAGATCGCTTTGTTGCCGAGTGTAAACCTGAAGATAAAATTAATGTTATTAAAGAAGAACAAGCAAAAGGTCATATCGTCGCGATGACAGGTGATGGTACAAATGATGCACCTGCTTTAGCTGTAGCTAATGTGGGGCTAGCGATGAATTCAGGTACGATGAGTGCGAAAGAAGCTGCCAATTTGATTGATCTAGATTCAAATCCAACTAAATTAATGGAAGTTGTATTGATAGGCAGACAATTACTCATGACGCGAGGTGCTTTGACAACGTTCAGTATTGCGAATGATGTGGCTAAATATTTTGCCATTTTACCTGCAATGTTTATGTCTGCTATGCCTGCAATGAATCATTTGAATATGATGCATTTACATTCACCAGAATCAGCCGTACTTTCAGCTTTAATATTTAATGCCTTGATTATTGTGTTGCTTATTCCAATTGCAATGAAAGGCGTGAAATTTAAAGGTGTTTCAACTCAAATGATATTAATAAAGAATATATTGATTTATGGAATAGGTGGCATGATTGTACCATTTATTGGTATTAAGCTGATTGATTTAATCATTCAATTTATTGTTTGAAGGAGAATATAATAAAATGATACAAGCGATAAGAAAAAGTACTAGGCTCGTCATTGTCATGTTGATATTATGTGGACTGTTATTTCCGTTGACTGTAACAGCTGTTGGACAGATTATATTTCCACATCAAGCAAATGGAAGTTTAATCACGAAAAATGGTAAAGTTGTCGGTTCTGAATTGATTGGTCAACAATGGGAGAGTCGGAAATACTTTCATGGTCGTATAAGTGCTGTGAATTATAATATGAATAATCAAGAAGTAAATAGCAATGGTGGGCCTGCCTCAGGAGGATCGAATTTCGGCAATAGTAATCCTAAATTGAAGCAACGTGTGAAAGAGATGATTCAACAAGAGGGTAAAGCACGTTCTGTCGATGCTGTCACAGCTTCTGCTTCAGGATTGGATCCGGATATTACCGTTAAGAATGCTGAACAACAGGCCCAAAGAATAGCAAAAGCGCGTGATATTGATGTGTCTAAAGTCAATCATGTGATTGTAGAAAATAAAAAATCTTTGCCTATGGCTGATGATTATGTCAATGTTTTAAAGATGAATATTGCTTTAGATAAACTGAAATAACTCGTGAAAGTATATTAATATTTAGCTTACGTCAAGGTGAACGGACGTTAACATCATGTTGTGATATCGTTTATAACTAAAAAAATGTAGGAAAAACAGCAGGTTGAAGCTGCCATTTTCCTACATTTTATTATGCCTATTTATAATTAAACTTTATAGCCTAAACAGTGATGAATGTAATGCACTTATTATATTTCAAGGCGCAGCATGTATATTGGAAGAGGTATGAATAATATAATAAAAACTAAAAATTTCTAACTGCGCAATTCCTTATACATTTTGCGGTGGTATCTTTCAGTGCTTTATTTATTGATGTTTCTTTTTCGGTCGTATTAAGAACATTATACCACCTAAAATAGCAACTAATGATGCCCATAATGTTGCATGATTTGTTGTTTGGCCGGTAGCTGGTAATGTATGTTGTGCTACTGGTGACGGATGTGCTGCTGTTTTATGCATATGTGATGTCTGTGATTGCACTGTATGATTGTTCTGTGCATGTGATAAAGGTTTGGTTACATCCTGTTGTTGTGTGTGGTGACTTCGTTGATTGTTGTGTTGCACTTGATTGTGTACTGAATGTTTAGCAACATTTAGCGTGCTTATTTGTGTTTTAGTGCTTACATTTTGATGTGATGTATTACTGTGTGTATGATTGTGCGCTGCTCTTTGTTGGACTACAGTTTGTTTAGTATGACCAGTGTTTGAAGCTACACTCACAGTTGGTTTATTCATTTGTTTATGGTTTGCCGGTGCGTGTGTTGTTGTAACTACAGGTTTGGTTACTTTTTTGTGGTCTGTTGTAGTGTCAGCTGGTTTTACGATAGGTTTATCTGCTTTCTTGTTATTAGAAGTTGCTGTATCTGCTTGGTTTATGTCAGGTTTAGCATCTTTTTTATTGTTTGGTGTTGTTGGTGCTTCCGCATCTGCTTTTTTAGAAATCGCATTATTTTTAATGCGCACATGATATTGACCAGAATAGCCTATTGTTGGGAAATCTACTTTAACAATCGAATTATAAATCTCTTTACCTTCTACATATGGGAAGAGTACAGTACGTTTATCATTGACCGTATCTTTATCAATGGTCATCACACGTTGCCCTTCGACTTGGAAATCTTTCCAAATTGAATCTATTGTTGTTGTTAATTTAATGTACTTTTTACCGTCTACTTCTACAAGTTCAAATGGTTTTTCAACAAAGCCATCCATCGTTGAAAGGTCGTCATCATCACTTTGTAATACTGAAATGTCCAGCGATTTGCTGTTCGTTATTTGAACTTTTTTAACGGGTGCGTGTTCGAATTCCACTTTAGCAGAGGCAACTTCTTGGTCTAAATCTTTCTTTAGTTGCTCTAATTTTTGACTGTATTGTGCTCTTAATTTTTCTGGTAGTTGATCTTTAACACGGTTGAGTTCGTAAATTTTACGTTCTAAAGTTTTAGCTTTGTTGTAATCTGCTAATAGTGCTTCTGTTTCGAAATCTTCACGTGTTTTGAATTTACTTTCATCATTATAGATGGGTTGTTCAAAAACCATTTTCGTATAGTCATAGTTTGTTTCAGGATCATTATAAATTTGTGTAGATGATTTTATAACGAGTTCTTTTATGCCATTGGATACATCGAAGCGAATATACGCATCGTCTGTTTCTGGGTTATAAGTAACGAGTTCAATAGGCAGCTTTTTGTTATTTTCATAAACTTCAAATTTTTTCCAAGTTGAAGCGGTTTTTAATCCTAATTCTACAGTTGTTTTATTTTTATCTTTGTTGAAATAAACATTGGCTGGAGAAATTGTACTTGCATAATGATAGAACTGAAGGTCACCGTCTTTGTTTTTCATTTCGAATGATATAGGTCGACTGTTTGAAGTATCATGTGGCTTGTTTGTATATGTCTTATCTTTAACAGCATCTTTAATAGATTGATCTACAGCCTGTTTAGCTGGATTTGACACTGCAGTAGAAGACTTAGGATTAACAGCGTTTGTAGTTAATGCTGTTGGCGCAGGTGCAGCTTTTGGTTGTGTCGTATTAGAGACGTTAGTTGCAGGTGTAACCGTTTGTTTATCGTTTGCTTGAGCCCGCGACTTATCATTTGTTGTAGTTGCAGCTACTGTCTTGTCAGTGTGATCAGCGTTAGGCTGCGCATTCGTTTCCACTGTCGGCGCAACTGGCTTGCTTTGTGCAGGTGTATTACTTTCTGATGCAGCAGCTGAATGAGCTGGTTCTACTGCGTTCTCTGCAGCTTGTGCCTGATGTTCGGCATTTAAAAATAAGCATGTGCCTAATGTAATTGAAGCCGCACCTATTGAGAATTTACGTATTGAAAAATGCTGATTTGGTCTTGCATTGTTATTTTCGTGGTGGGTTTTCATGGTTTTAACAACTCCCAATTTATTTTTTCTCAATTGATAATCATTATCAGTTGAGTTAAAATGATTATACATAATTTTTATGTAATTGGGTAGTATTTTTTAAATAGAATTTAAGTTAAAATAATTTTTGTAAAAATTTAGAATATAATATTCTACAGTACAAGTGCTTAATACGGAATGAAGTTGTAATTGTCTAAGAAAGATGCAGGTAATTGATAATCGTTATCAATTATAGTACACTTATACTTCGTACCATATATCATTGTAAGAAGATATTTTATGATTGTTTTACATTAAAGGAGTGTGACAAATGAAGAGACAGACATTAGATGTTAAAGAGTTAATACATATTGGGATATTTACAGCTATTTATTTCATGGTCATTGCGATACCAGGTATATTGGGTATCATTCCTATTTTTATGTTATTGTTACCTGCCATGATTGGCTTTTTAGGCGCAATACCAATTATGTTGTTAATTGCTAAAACACAAAAATTTGGAGCGCTAACTATTTTATGTCTTATTATTAATATTTTATTAATTATTGGCGGGCATCCTTGGATTGCACTAATCTACAGTATTCCAGTGACGGTTATTGCAGATTATATTATGGCGCATGGTCATTATCAGAATACGAAATTAAATGCCCTAGGTTATATTATTTTTTCAATGTGGTCCATCGGTAATTTATTACCGTTTTACTTTATGAGACAAACATTTTTAGCACATTTAGCTGAACGACATGGCAGTCATTATGAACAAACTGTAGCAATGTTATTTTCATATCAAATGATTCCAGTTTTAATTATTTTAACAATTATTGGTGCATGGCTAGGTTACATTATTGCTACAACAGTCTTACGTAAACATTTTAAACGTGCAGGTATGATTTAAAATGTTAGGTTATATAAGTAACAAGCCGCGTATATTTAATTTCGATCCTCGTGTCAAAATAACGTTGATGTTGTTAATTTCATTTGTAGCAATGACTGGAAATAGTTTAGGGTTACATAAATATCCTAGACTATTTTTAATGTTAATACCGGTGTGTTTGCTAATTGGTGTAGGTTTTTATTATAAAGGACTTATATTGGGCATTATGATTGGTATGAGTTGGTATATAGAAGCATTTATGTCTATTCGAACACAGTTGTTATTATTTATTGTTGTCATCATTATTACGAAATTTGCTTCGGCGCTAGCTATGGGTTATTTTATTGTTCAAACAACTCAAGTTGAAACGCTGATTCAAGGCTTAGAGCGATTGAAAGTTTCGCGAAAAGTAACACTGCCTTTAGCAGTTATGTTTCGTTTTATTCCAACTATTAAAGAAGAATCAAGTGCGGTCAAAGATGCGATGACCATGCGTCAAATTGATGTTAAATCGGCAGGGAAACATCCGATAAAATATATAGAGTATCGTTATGTCCCATTGATTAATAGTGTGTTAAAAATTGGAAATGAATTAACCATGTCAGCAATCACTCGAGGACTTAATTTAACGAATGCCCGCACGTCTATACATCATATACAAATGACGCTGTTAGATTGGATGATGCTGTTGGGTACATTGAGTTTAGTTATTCTTTATTATGTAATGTGAGGTGAAGGACCATGATTGAATTGAAACATGTGTCATTTTCATATGAAAACGGAACGCCATCATTAAAGGATATTGATTTACTCATTTCATCTGGAGAGGTCATTTGTTTTACTGGTGCATCAGGTTGTGGGAAGACAACCTTACTAAGATTATTTAATGGCTTGATTCCATACTTTTTTAATGGCAAGTTAACAGGGGAAATCATTATAAATGGAACGTCAACGCAAACACAGTCGATCTATGATTTATCTCAACAAACTGGTTCGGTATTTCAAAATCCTCGAGCACAGTTTTTTTGTCTGAATAGTACGAGTGAGATGGCATTTGAAGCAGAAAATTATGGCTATCATCCACAGTATATTACAGAGCAAATTCTTAAAGGAACCACAGATTTAAACTTAAGCCATTTGTTAGATAGAGATATTTTTAAATTATCGGGTGGTGAAAAGCAACTGTTGGCTTGTGCCACAATTGAAGTTTGTCAACATGACATCATTATATTAGATGAGCCATCTTCCAATTTAGATCATGAGACAATCAAAAAGTTAAAGCAATTAATCCTTCGATGGAAACAAGCTGGGAAGACAGTGATTATTGCAGAACATCGCTTATATTATCTATATGATATTGTGGATCGCTTAGTCGTCATGGAACAAGGTGCGGTGGCACATAGTTACACATCAGCTGAGCTGAAGCAGTTAACTCAAACCCAATTAGCAGGCTTAGGGTTACGCGCAACTCGACTAGATTTATTACCCGGGAAATCACATCAGCGGCATATTGACAGCGAGAACAGATTGCAATTGAATGAATTTAATTTTAAATATAAGAAACAGGATAAGACAACATTACAGTTAGGCGACTTATCATTAGCACGTGGGGCAGTCACGGCTATAGTTGGACATAATGGTGCTGGTAAATCAACCTTTGCACGTTGTTTATGCGGTTTAGAACGACATTTTAAAGGTACAGTTGTAGAAGCGCAGTTAACATTAAAGCGTAAAGCACGTCTGAAAAATGTCTTTATGGTGTTTCAAGATGTGCACCGTCAGTTATTTGCTGAAGATTTAGAAGAAGAATTGCGCTTAAGTGACGAGACGTTGACTGCAGAAGAAATCCAGCATAATTTGGAGACATTTAATATTGCGCATCAATCAGATACACATCCGTTAGCATTATCCGGTGGGCAACAGCAGCGTCTAGCTGTGGCTAGTGCAGTCGTATCTAATAGAAAAATATTAATCTTTGATGAGCCTTCAAGTGGGTTAGATGGGGCTAACATGAGGCAGATGGCAGCGTTATTAAACAGATTAGCTGATAAGGGATACACGATCATATTAATCACGCATGATTATGAATTACTGATGGCTTGTACGGATGAAGTCATCGAAATTGAACATGGACAACTAGTGGCTCAATTTGTTTTGAATCCTGAAAATGAAATGCGGCTTGCGCCACTATTTATAAATTAAATAAATATTAAATAAGACGAAATCTCAGTTTTCTGTTGAGATTTCGTCTTTGTCTATCACGTTCATTTAATTATTTGGGCGATATTAACGTTGTTCTTTACGTTTTCTACCAAATAGTAAGATAGAACCACCTAGGGCCAATAAGCTACCAAAGATTGATGCTGAAGTTGTCGCATTTTCTTGTCCAGTGTTTGGCAATGAATGCATATGACTTTGTTGAGCTGGTTGTGGTTTTGTCATGGCAATGTGTTGTTTATCTTCATGTTTGTTTTGAGATAAATGTACATGTTGTTGTGTTGTTGGTTGTGCCATTGTAGCTTGTGCCTTAACTTCATCCTTAGCTGGTTTATAAGTGCTTGCTACAACTGGTGTATGATGTTGTGTTGCTGTTGCATCATGATTGACTGTAGTAGATACGTGACTCGTTTTAATTGTCGTGTGCGTAGCAGCTGCTTTAGAATGTTGATTTACTGTTGTTGCAGGTTGAACTACTTTTGGTGCATTATTTTTAGCTTTATCAACTTTTTTAGTTTTATTAGCTTTATTTTCTTTATTTGCTTTTGTTGGCTTTGTCGTTGATGTTTTAGCTTTATTTGTCTTATTTGCTGGTTTGGTTTTTGGTGTTTCTGGTTTGGCTGTAGTTAATTCAGGTACAGGTGTTTCAAATAATAGTGTCGTTTGGTATTTGTTGTCGTAGTTAATGGCTGGGACAACGATATGCACTCTAGAAATTAACTGTTTCATGCCTGGTTTTACTTCGACACGAATGGTTTTAGTATCTGCTTTTTTATCGTGTTTGACAACGGTTGTTGTTAATTCTTTATTTTGTGGTGTAAAGAATTGGAATGATTTCCACCAGTCAGCATTTTTCAATGTAACTTCAAAGTAAGTTTTACCATTTTCTTTAATGAATTTACCTGGGTGTTCCATGTAGCCATCCATAACAGATGTTTCTGTTGATTTATCTTTTTGCACTTTATATTTCGCAGTTTGTGTTACTACTGCTGATTTTGCTTGTTGTGAAGCAGGTTTTTTAGCACTTAAAGTCATAACAGATGGACGAGCTACATTTTTAGCTTGTGCCAATGTTTCTGGTTTAACAGCATTTTTTTGAGTTGATTGTACATCAAGCGCTTGTGCTTTGCTTGCTTGTGCTTTGGCAGGCTGTGGAACAGGTTTAGCAAATGCGATTTGAGTTGTATATTCATGATCATAATTAATCACTGGGACAATAATATGTACTTTCGAAATCAGTTGTTGTGTACCTGATGCCACTTCGACACGGATTGTCTTGATATTTTTACTTGTATCATCTTTAGTTACTACGGTATTAAGCTTGTTATTATTTTCATCATAAAATTCAAATGATTTCCACCATTTGGCATGGTTTAATTCAGCTTCAAAGTAGTATTTATTATTCGCATGAACGAGTTTGCCTGGATGGTTCATATATTGATTCATTGTAGATTTTTGTTTTGTTTTATCTTTGTTCACTTGAAACTCGAAGTCTTCAGTTGTTTCTGAAGTAGCGCTTTTAACAGAACGTACGACTGGTTGAGCTTCTCTTGTTTGTTGTGTCGCAGGTTGAGCAGGTGCTTTAGTATTTGCTTGGGTTGCTTGTTGCTTGACTGCGTCTTGTTTCGATGTACTTGATTGTTTAGGTGATGCTTGTGCGTCATTTTGTGACTTGCTGTCTGATGTTACTGCTGCAGCTTGATTACTTTTAGCCAGTTGTTTATTTGCTTGTGTATGATTTTGCTCTGTTTTTGGCGTTTGGTTAGTTGTGGCAGCTTGATTTTGAGGTTGATCGATAATAATTGGATCAATGTTTGTTTCTACTTTGTTCTCTTGATGCGTAGCAGGTTCATTTTGCGTGGTATTAGCTTCAGCAGCATGTGCAGGATTACCTAAAAAGAGTAGTGAACCAACGATAATTGAAGCCGTACCTACTGAGAATTTGCGAATGGAATAGTGGTTAGCGATAAAGCCAAATTTATTAGTTTGTGTACGTTGATGTTTTTTCATGTGTTTGTCTCCTTGTATCAATATAATTTAAATTTTTAAAGATGATTATCAGAACTAGAGAGTAGTGTGTAAGTCATGTGGTATGAATAATGTAATGTGTCACTTATTGAAAATGATTATCATTATTGATTATATCAGTTCCATGTCATTTTACAACAAGGTATAAATATTTTAATATTGCTTTTTTAATAATTGTTTTGATAATAAAATTAAATAACATTGATTAAATTATCTGCTATTAAATGAAGGAAATGGACACTAAATGAAAATACAACTAAATCCATTATGGAAGATACTTTCATTATAGGTTAGCAATGATATAACTGTTTAAGCACGCTTCAATCTCTTATGTCACGACTACCATAACTTTGTTAATACAATCTAGATAAAGACATTAATATATAAGGAATTGCGATAAAATGTTCTATGTATGGGGTATGAGCTAAGCGTTGTCATTTTAATTGCTAATGTGGTGCGATCAGTTTTTTATTTTCTTAAATGCCTTAAAAAATTAAGAAAAAATTTAAAAAATAAATTGACATTGATAATCATTTTCAATTAATCTAATAAGTAGAACTAGAGTGAGCAAAATGATTATATTTTTATTGTGAAAAGGAGGCAAAATAAGCGTGAAAACAGTATTTAAAATAGTTAGTTTTATATTCTTATGTATTTTCTCATTTGGGATATTGTCATCAAGCAGCGCGTTCGCAGAGGGTCAGTCACTTAATTATGAGGTATTAAAATATAATACCAATGATACTTCGATTGCGAATGACTATTTTAATAAACCAGCAACCGTAGTTGAAAGAAATGGTAAGAAATATGTTCAAATAACAGTTAATCATAGTCACTGGATTACCGGAATGAGTATTGAAGGTAAAAATGAAAAAATCATCAATACCAATAAAGCAAAAGATGAACGTACGTCAGAATTTGAAGTAAGTAAAACATCAGGTAAAGTAGACGGTAAAATTTCAGTTTATATAAATGAAAAAGTAAATGGTAAACCTTTTAAATATGACCACCACTATAACATTACATATAAATTTAACGGCAAAGATAGTGGTAGTTCTAGTGCAGCAACACCGGGAATAAATAAATCGGAAAATGGCGGTACAGGCTCAGCAGCAAGTGATGCAGGAAATGGTACAAGCTCAGATAGTAACAGCGCATCTACTGATGGATCTTCAGTTGAAAATCCTCAAACGAGTGCTGGTACACCGGCATATGTTTATTTAATACCAGTTGTAGCCGTGGTATTCTTAATGCTATCTGTTGCAATTTTAAAACGTAACAGAAAAGGTAACCACTAATAATGTCTAAGCGTTTGAAATTATTATTGGCTACGTCATTAATTTTTTCATGGTCTGTTGTTACTGGCTCATATAGTAATGCGGCAATGCTTAATGTTAGAGCTGATGATTCGAGTTATTCATCAGCTCCTTCTCATATAGACACAAACCAATGGACTCATTCAAGCAACGCTCAATTAAGTATTTATTATGCAGATAGCAAGACACTTGCGCAATCATACAATAAGATGGTTGATCCAAGTGTTCAAATCATCAAAGATCATGGGCGACTTGTAGCAAAAATTAACATTGCTAAACATGGATTGTGGAAGCAACTTCAAGTTGAAGATCAAGGGCAAATGAGATTACTTAACATACATACCACACCATCACAGCCAACTAAAGATTATGTATTGTTACCTTTAAATAAGCAACAAACGCATTATAAAGTTAACGTTACAACTATAGAGAATGGGCAAGAAAAACAGCAACAACTGCTATTCAATATTACACCATCAACAGCGCAAGAAGACGGTCATCAGGTTAATAAGCAAGCAGTTAATTTTTATGTACGTAAAAAAGAAGAAAATAAGCTGTCACATATGGATGATTATGTGAAACACCCAGGGCATTACGTCACGATTCAAGGGAAACGTTATTTTGAAATGACGTTAACGCATATAGACTGGTGGCAAAGTTATCAATTTTATCATCAAAATACGAAATTACAACATGAGGTCATCTATGAAAATAGCGATACTCAAGAAGCCACTGTGCGCATACCTGTAGAAGAAGATACTAAAGAGATAGAAGCACGCATCCACATTGTCATTCCAGAATTAAACTATGATCATCACTACACAACGTATATTGTGCTAGGTGTAAAACATCCAAATGAAACAGACGATAGTCAATCAGATACATCAGCGGAAAAACGTAACAAAGATAAACATCAGCAAGACCCCGGAGATAAGTCAGTACCTCCAGCTTCAGAAAAACAACAAGCGCATGTTAAGCAGCAACAACAAACACAGCAAAATAATGATACACATGCATCCAACAATCAAGATACTTCAAGTAGAACAACAACGCCGTCTAATAATAGTGAAACGACAACGCAATCATCAAGTTCAACACCAACACCATCTTCACATGAATCGTCAGCACAACAAGGTGAAAAGAAACAAGTAACAACAGCTGCATCAAAAAATAAAGCGCACGCCGCGCAGCAGCACAAAGATAAAAATAAACGAACACCAGCATTTGATAGAAATGCTGATAAATCTTATCACACAGATGGCAATAAACAACCTAACGTTAATTTGCCAAAACATACGAAAGACTATATTATATTCGGAATTTTAATTTTTATTTCAGTAGCAGGTTTAATTGCTACATATTTCATTAATAGAAAGCGGTGAGTAACAAAATGAACATCAGCAAAATAATGTCATCATTAGCTATATTGCTTGTGTTGCTTACTGGATGTAGTCAAAGTAGTAAACATACAAAAGGTGATAATGTAGATCAACAAGGTAACGCATATCGCATTGTACCAACCACGGTGGCTTTAACGATGACACTAGATAAACTGGACATTCCTATTGTCGGAAAGCCAACGACATATAAAACATTGCCTAAGCGTTATAAAGACGTGCCAGAAGTTGGGCAACCGATGCAACCAAGTGTGGAAGCAGTGAAACAAGTCAATCCAACGCATGTATTAAGTGTAAGTACGATTAAAGATGAAATGAAGCCGTTTTATAAACAATTGAATATGAAGGGATATTATTACGATTACGATAGTTTAGATGGCATGGAAAAATCCATCACGCAATTGGGACATCAATTTAATCGTGAAAGTAAGGCAAAAGCATTAAATCAACACATCAATTCAGTCAAAAAGGATATTCAAGACAAAGCTGCTAAACAAAAGAAACATCCTAAAGTGCTTATTTTAATGGGGGTTCCTGGAAGTTATTTAGTAGCTACAGATAAATCATATATTGGGGATTTAGTGAAAATTGCAGGTGGAGAAAATGTGATTAAAGATACATCAAAACAATATATATCTTCTAATACTGAAAATCTAGTGAATGTCGATCCAGACATTATTTTACGCTTGCCTCATGGTATGCCAGATGAAGTGAAAAAGATGTTCCAAAAAGAATTTAAGCAAAATGACATTTGGAAACATTTTAAAGCAGTTAAAGAAGACCGTGTGTATGATCTAGAAGAGATACCTTTTGGCATTACTGCAAATGTTGATGCTGATGATGCCATGAAGCAATTATATGACGTTTTTTATAATCAACATTAAGTTTTAAAAGAGGAAGAGGATATGAAAAAACATCCAGCATTTTTAATGGTTATCATGTTAGCATTGCTCATTGTGACAACATATGTTGCTGTGGTTGTTGGTAAAATACCAATTAGTTTTGATCAAGTAATGACTAAAGTAACTACTGGTAGCGAACAGCATGTTGATGCGGTTATCGATTTAAGGTTTCCAAGGATATTTATTGCATTATTTGTGGGGGCTATATTAGCAGTATCAGGCGCTTTATTACAGGCTGTTCTGCAAAATCCACTCGCAGAAGCAAATATTTTGGGTGTTTCATCAGGTGCGTTAGTGGTTCGCAGTCTTGTGCTTTTACTATTTCCAGGGTTATATTTTTACGCGCCATTTCTAAGTTTTATTGGTGGCGTTATACCATTTATGGTGTTGTTTGTGCTTATTGTGAAATATAAATTAGCGCCAGTGAGAATGATTCTTGTAGGTGTGGCATTATATGCAATGTTAAATGGCATACTAGAACTGTTAGCTCAAGATCCGTTTATGAAGATTCCACAAGGTCTTACTATGAAAACTTGGAATGATGTATACATTGTTGCAATTACTGCAATCATCGGTATTACTTTAGCTTTGATTTTGGCACAAAAAACAAACTTATTGGCTTTTGATGAGAAGCAGGCAAATAATATCGGTTTTAATATTACGAAGTATCGATTAATGATTGGATTAGTCGCTGTCTTTTTAGCAAGTGGTGCAACAGCAATAGTAGGACAAATGGCATTTGTAGGTTTGATTGTGCCACATATTGTACGTAGATGTATTGGCAGTAATTATAAAAAAGTATTGCCATACTCAGCTATGATGGGTGCGTGGTTGGTGTTGTTAGCCGATATCATTGGCCGTACTATTCATCCACCACTTGAAATACCAGCGAATGTGCTAACCATGATGTTAGGTGGTCCAATATTAATTTATATGATTTGTAAAGGAGCGGTAAGTCATGCGCATAGAACATCTTAACTTTTATTACGACTTACAGCGACCAATCTTTGAAGATATTTCACTCGAATTTAAGTCGAATGCGATAACTACCATTATTGGGCCAAATGGATCAGGAAAATCTACTTTGTTGCAACTTTTATCTCATAATCTCAAGCCAAAAAGTGGTCAGATTTTTCTTCAAGACAAATTATTAAATCAATATAGCCAGAAAGCGTTAGCTCAGCGATTAGCGACGGTACATCAAAAAAGTAAGGTACCTGAAGATTTTACTGTTAGACAAGTGATTGAAACAGGCCGTTATAGTTATCAACGTCTGTTTAAGAAAGATTTACGCAAAGATAGTGTCGTGAATACGGTGATTCAACAATTAGATTTGACACAATTTGAACATCAATCAGTGATGAACCTATCTGGTGGTGAATTACAGCGTGTATTTATTGGCATGGCTTTAGCACAAGAACCTCAATACTTATTGTTAGATGAGCCAACAACCTTTCTAGATATTCATTATCAGTATCAAGTTTTAGATATCATTAAATGGCTGCATGAGGAATATCAAATGACGATTATTATGGTGCTACATGATATTAATCAAGCGATTGAATATAGTGACGAACTGATTTGTCTAGGCAATAAAGGATTACTTGCGCAAGGGCGACCTAAAGATATTATTGACCACACATTAATTCAAGACATGTACCACATTGATGCAAAGATACTTCAAGATCCTGATTGCGGCACGGTCATTGTCAAAAAACGAGGCGGACACAACAAATGAAATTAGTGCTTCGATTATGTCAAATCATCCTAATAGCAGTTATCGTCATTTCAGTCTATCAAATTTATCATTTACATTTAGCAGATAAACAAGCTGAAGAAAGATATAAGAACTTACAACAAAACTATACTACGCAATCAGCAAATAATGAGGTCAGACCACAGTTTACACAATTAGAACAAGTGAACAAGGATATTGTTGGCTGGATTCACCTTAGTGATTCAACTTTAAATTATCCGGTATTGCAGGCTAAAGATAATAAGACTTATTTACAGCATGATTTTGAGCATGAAGCAAGTCGCAAAGGTAGTATTTTTATGGATTATCGTAATGCGATAGCACAGCCTGATTTAAACACTGTCATTTATGGACATCATGTTGGTGATAACACCATGTTTGATGTATTAGAAAAATATTTAAAACAATCATTTTATGATAAGCATAAAAGCATTCAATTCGATACAAAATATCATAAATATCGCTTAGAAGTTTTAAGTGCTTATCAAACAACGACGAAAGATAATTATATTCAAACATATTTTAAAACGCAGCAAGCCTATGACAAATTTTTAAAAGACACGATGCGCAAGTCGGTAATAAATACTACTACAGAAGTATCAGCTAAAGATAAGATTGTAACGTTATCGACATGTGAAGATGCGTATAGTCAAACATCTGGCCGTATTGTAGTGGTCACAAAATTAGTTGAATTAAAATAGAAAAGGAGCATGTAGCAATGAATTTTATGGCAGAAAACAAATTAAAGTTAGATAAAGGTACAGCAGAAGGGATTATCGATCGATTCTATACTAGACATGGGATAGAGACATTAGAAGGCTTTAAAGGCATGTTTGTTATGAAAACACATGAATTAGAAGATTATGATGAAGTGAAAATTTTAACATTATGGGACACTGAAGAAGATTTTAAAGATTGGTTACAATCAGATGTTTTTCGCAAAGCACACCAACATGTACGTCATCAATCACAAGATAGTTCAAGTCCAATCTTAGAAAATACTGTAATAAAATATGACATTGGTTATCAATATTTAAAGTAAAGTGAATCAGATTGCTTTGAAATTTATTCATGCAATCAGCACTGGGGAATAGAGAATTGATGGAGGTAAATAAGTGAGCAGAAATAAATTAATATTTTGTGTAATTACCGTCACTGCATTGTCGCAATGGATAAGTACGCCACTAAGTTCCTATGCGATGGATACGCAAGTGCATCAACATAAAAATAAAAAGGTACATAAGCAAGATGAGGATGCGTATCTTAGCCCAAAAGACAAGCACATTGAATCAACGGAAGTACCAATCAATGATATTGAAGAAGAAGTACCATTGCCTAAAGTGGTTGCCTCGCATCAACGCGTCAATCAGCATAAGCCACCTAAAGTAACTTTATTACCACCTAATGAGACGTCAACAGTTGCATCTCAGCATGATGATGAAACATTGATTCAACGTATGCAACATGATGAAGAATCGAACGATGTACAATCTAAGCAGTTAACGACGTCTAAGGCACAACATCAGCAAGTTAACAATCCTCAGACGAGTGAAAATGAGTCATCTCAAAGGAGAGCAGCGCAAGTTGTGACGAAGCAGGGAGATTCATCTACAAATGGTTATCGCGATACAGCGATATTGCAGCAAGCGCCAGATACTGATGATGATAAAGCTGAAACACAGTATGAAGTTGCTCAGAGTAGTGACACGCGTGAATTTATACAAAACATTGCTGAAGATGCACATCATGTTGCACAAAAGGAACATTTGTATGCTTCTGTAATGATTGCACAAGCCATATTAGAATCTGATTCTGGTAATAGTGCGCTTGCAAGTGCGCCACATAACAATTTATTTGGCGTGAAAGGTGCTTATCAAGGAGAAACTACAAACTTCAATACATTAGAAGCAGATTCTGAAGGTAAAATGTATCAAACAACTGCAGCATTTCGCAATTATCCTGATACTAAAGCAGCATTAGAAGATTATGCTAAGTTAATTCGTTATGGTATCGACGGGAATAACAATATTTATCAAGGTAGTTGGAAGACACCTGGCATGACATATGAAGATGCTACAAAAAGTTTAGTAGGTACGTATTCAACGGATCCTGATTACGATAAAAAGTTAAATAGTATTATTAAACAATATCGTCTAACGGAACTGGATGGAGAAGAAATGCCTATTTTAGATGAAGCATTTTTCAATAAGTCTTACGATGATAATCAAGGTGACTATAAGCCATTTAAAGAAATGGACAGTCAGTCTAAAAACTTTTACCCACAAGGGCAGTGTACCTGGTATGTCTATAATCGTTTGCAACAATTTAATCTTTATGTAGATGGATCAATGGGTAATGGCGGAGACTGGGCTGTGCGTGCTCGTGATAAAGGCTATCAAGTGTCAAATCATCCATCAGAACATACAGCGGTATCGTTTAAACCAGGGCAGCTTAATGCGGATCGCTATTATGGACATGTTGCGTTTGTCGAAAAAGTAAACAGCGATGGTTCAATTATTATCTCAGAAAGCAATGTCAAAGGCTTAGGTGTGATTTCATATCGTAAAATCAATGCTAATCAAGCTGAGACATTACAATATATTCAACCTTAAGAAGCATTGTGAATGCAAGTGTTGTGCTATAAAGTATCATCTTGGGACACGAGTCATTGAAAAAGAACAGGCTGGGACATACATCTCAGAAAAGTAACACTCAGATGAATTAAATTCAACTCATCTGAGTGCTTCTTTTTTATTCATAGTGATGTGCACCCCAAAAGTTGTACTTTGGTTTAGTACAATGCTTCGTATTGTTGGCTTGCTTTCTTAGAGGACAGTTTCAGCCTGTCTTGTTTCTTCATAAGTCTTGCCAAAATACTTTGCAGTTATAGCTAAGTTACACACCTATGCATGGCGATGCATTTAGTTATAATTTAGCGTGCGGTATGTCTGAAGGTTGACTACTTTTTTATAATTTTTTAACAGTTAGTAATAAATATATAAAGAATGGCGCACCAAAAGCGGCTATAAATATACCAGCAGGAACTTCTTTTGGAAGGAATAAGGTACGTCCAATTAAATCGGCAATGACTATTGAGATGGCACCTAACATTCCTGACATCAACAATTTGCTAGCGTAACTGCCTTTAACGATTGTCTTAGCAATGTGTGGGGCAATTAATCCAACGAAGCTAATATTTCCCACTAGACTAATGGCTATGGATACTAATATCGTAGCTATTAGTATTTGCATTAGTTTCATGCGCTGTACATGTAAACCTAAACCAATAGCTAAAGGGTCAGTTAATGCGGATATTTTCATTTTAGGAATGATTACCAGAAGCAGTGGAACAATCGCAATAAGGACACTACCTAGAACAATACTATCTTTAAATGTTGCGCCATAGAGACTTCCCACTAACCATGTGTAAGCTTTAGCAGCTGATAGTTGCTTGGTCGTTATAAGCAAGCCTTGTACTAATGCTATGCAGAGCGTTTGCATAGAAATGCCAATAATAATTAATGTTGTTGGCTTAATTTGGCCGTGCTTTTGAAAGATGAGTAGAACCAGCATTGCAATCATCCCTCCAGTCACTGCGAATAGTGGGAGCACCTGTATACTTATTTGATTAAAAAAGTTAATAAATATGACTGCTCCTAAGCTTGCACCTCCTGTAATGCCGATAATATCGGGTGAGGCAATAGGATTCTTTAGCACATTTTGCAGTATTAAACCACTTATACCGAGAGCCATACCAGCTAAAATGGCTAATATGATTCGCGGCAAGCGCAATACCTCTATCGTAAACTGATCAATACTATCAGCTGGATTGAAAAAATACATGACAATGCGTTGCAAAGAAATATAACTGGAACCAGCCATCATGCTAATAACTGAAATTACTATTAAGAAAATAAGCGCAATGATAAGGTAATAAAAGTCTTTCTTTTTAATCCTTTCTGTCATAAGCGATGTGGTCCTTTCTGCATAAGATAAATTAATACACTTGCACCCATTATAGCGGTTACAACACCGATGGGTAGTTCAAGCGGTTGGATAATTACTCGTGCAATCATATCCGATAAGAGCATTAAATTCGCGCCAGCAAGTGCATTAAATGGTATGAGGTATTTATAATTTGGTGGCAATAGTCTTTTACTTATGTTGGGGACGATTAAGCCAATAAATGCAATTGAACCAGCCACAGCAACGGAAATACTTGCTAACATACTAATCAGTAGTATAATGAGCCATTTTACTACTCTAATATTTTGTCCTAAACCAGTAGCGATATCGTCACTTGTCATCAAGATATTAATATGCGCACCCATACTGAATGCGATAAGTATAAGTATTAAAATGAGTGGAATAATCCATGTCATATCCCAAATATTACGTAATGATACAGAACCACTTAACCAAAATAATAGGCCTTGTAAATCTGTTTCATTCATGATTAAAATGCCTTGTGTGAACGCTGTAAATAACATAGATATTGCAGCACCGGCTAGAATTACACGTTGTGGTGAGAATTGAGTCTGTCTAAACATTCCTAATGTGACAACTAATATGGTTACAATAATGGCACCTAGAAATGCAATAACGATAATTACTTTAAATGATTGAATCTGGAAAAAAGTAATGCTCAAGATAACAAAAAATACTGCACCCGCATTTACACCAAATAATCCTGGAGAGGCAATAGGGTTACGTGTGAGTGCTTGCATCAACAAACCTGCTACGGCTAGTGCAGCACCAGTAAGCAAAGCAATGATTGTTCTAGATGTTCGTGTTCCAGTAACAATGTGGTGTAGCTCATTCGCGCTATCAAAGTTGAATAACGCTTGTATCACCATCATAGGTGATACAAGCGTGTTTCCAATCATCAAACTAGAGATAGCTACTATAACAAGGCAGAAACCAGCAAGTGCGATTTGATATTTTGGTTTAAGTAGCATTGAATAACTCCTTAGTTACTTTGATTGTTTATCAATATTGAGTTTGTCATATAAATCATCGATGAGTTTTAACGAAGATTGATAACCACCAGCTAAATTCCAAGTGATTTCGTCTAAGTCGGTTGATACTTGGTTATTTTTAACTGCAGTTAAATGTTTCCATTCTTTACTTGACGTCCATTCATCTTCTGTTTTCTTAACTAACCCTGCATCTTTTGCGGTAGGATCAGACTGAACCACAAAGATATGGTCCGCTTTCATTAATGGAATACTTTCTTTTGATGTTAGCTGAATAATGTCTTTTCCTTTATCTACTTCTTTTTGTAAAGCTTTATTTCGTTTAAATCCTAAATCACTTAATATTTCACCAGCGTAACCACCAGCATATATTCTAGTATGATCTGCACGGAAGTTGACTACTGAAGCAGACAATGGCCAAGCGTCTTTATATTTTGCCTCAGCATCCTTTTTAAATGCTGCGACTTTATCATCATATTTTTTAAGTAATTTATCTGCTTTACGTTCTTTTCCTAAAGCCTTACCCATTAACTTTGTAGTATCTTTAAACTTAAAGACATTATCAGTCGAAATGGTTGGCGCAATTTTAGATAATTGATCATAAACCTTTTCATTTCGAACTTTGGAAGCGACAATCAAATCTGGTTTTAGTTTAGAAATTTCTTCTAAATTAGGCGTAGGTTCTTGTCCAACAATCGTTGTGTCTTTTAACGCCTTTTTTAAATAATTGTATTTTGGTTTTTGTGTCCATGATTCAACAGCTCCTACAGGCTTAACACCTAAAGAGACAGCGACATCAGTGGCACCTTGATATAATGTAACCACACGTTTAGGTTGACCTTTAATTTCTGTGGTTCCCATCGCATGTTTAATTTTCATTGTGTCCTTGTCTGACTGATCTGATGTTGATTTATTAGAATTCCCACTACATCCTGCTAAAATGACAATACAAGCAAGTGCAGTAACTATAATGTTAACAACTTTATTCATTGACTAAATGAGCCTCCTTCATGATGTATGACAATGATAATCATTATCAAGATTAGTATCTATGATTAGGTTTTCTAAGTCAACAAAAATTTTATAATTTATATGTAATTTAAACTTAGTATATAGATATAAAAAAATATAAATGTTAAAGTTTTATGTAGTAAAAATTATTGTTGATTAATATTATAGTATACGGGGATTTTGGAGCAGTATTTATGATTGTCTAAAGTCAAATATGTCAAATATGTCAAATAAGCAAATGCTTATGTGCTATTAGATATAAAATGTCCCCTTCAAAATGGAGCTATGAATGCTGATTTTGAAGGGGTAACGAATATATGTTAAATGTTTAAATTATTATAGAATGTCTTCTATTTATAGTTTTCAATTTCATCGGCTAAGTTAATTTGTACATTGTCATTACTTTGTTTAAGTTTAGAAATAATATTTTCTTTTTCCTTTTCACTTCGAGTTTGGCTTAATTTATATGCTGCTTCCAATCGGTTTACTTTGATTTTAAATCCTATGACACCTTTAATTTGTTTTAAAGTTTGATTAGACAGTTTATCCCAAGTAGCACCATTTTCGCGATGCGCTTCATATTTATTAAGCATACTTTTTAACGCATATGTTAATTCAGCTTCGTTTAATAGCGCACCAGTGCCGTAAGCATGCACACTTTGATAATCCCATGTTGGTACATCTTCTTCTTCGTACCAACTTGAAGAAATATAACTATGAGGACCTGAAAAGATCACTAGTATATTTGAATTATCTTGTATCGTCTTCCATTGCGGGTTGCTTTTTGCAAAATGTCCGGATAAATACATCGTGTCTTCGTTGTATTCAATCATTACGGGTACATGTGTAGCAATAGGAATATGATTATCAACGGTAACTATTGTGACAAAGTTATGTTCTTCCATAAATTTTTTAATATTGTTATCATTTTTCATTTGGTAGTGCTTTGGAATATACATGATACTCTCTCCTTTATATATGCATCATCATAATATAATCTGTTTGTTTTTCGTCTCCCATATAAAATATGTGGCTATCAATTATATGAAATCCCAAGTTTTTATAAAATGTTATGGCGTTATCATTTTTTTCCCACACACCTAACCAAATAGAGTCACAAGAAAGTTGATTTGCTAATGTTAACGCTTGATTGAATAATGCTTTTCCTAGCCCTTTATGCTGAAAAGTGCTTAAGATATATATACGCTCAATCTCTAAATCGTTGTCATTGTATGTTTCAGTTTGGGCATCTTTGATATTTAATTTTAAATATCCTGCCAATTTATCTTCATCATAAATAAAGTAAAAAAAGGAATGGGGGTTATTTAATTCATCGATGACTTTATCATGAGTGAAATTTTCAGCTAGATATTGATTAATATTCTCTTCTTTATTTTGAAATCTAAACGTTTCATCAAATGTTTGATAAGCGATCTTTTGTAATTGAACTGCATCATCAATAGTACATGATCTGATCATTTTAAATCTCACCCTTAACTAATACTTTCTTTTGTAACCCTTTTTTACTTTGGACCAATCTTCAGATATGTTTTGTTTTACTCTTTTTAATGCCAGTGATAAATCAGTAATTTCTTTCTGGGAAAAGCCTTGTAATGCAACGGCATTTGAATGATTGTTTTCTCTAATAATGAATGGATAAAGTGATTTGCCCTTTTCGGTTGGGAATAGCAATTTGTTCTTTTTATTAGTAGCATCATTTTTCTTTACAATCATATGATTTTTTTCGAGATTTTTAATAGCTCTAGAAGCCGTAGTGCGATCAATTTTTAACATTTCAGCTAATTTTTCTTGGATAATTCCAGGATTTTCACATATTCTAGTCAAATAAATAAACTGCCCTTTAGTAAGATCAATTTCTTTAAATTCAATATTGCTAATAGAATCCAGTGCTCTGGCAATAACACCGATATCTCTTAAAATATCTTCCACATAACAACCCCCTAATAAAATTGTTGCATTTGCAAGTATATAACAACAATAATATAGCACAAAAAAATCGACTAAACCAGTTTCTTCTAACAAAAGAAGCTGGGGTGGGGGGCCCAACAGAGAGAATTTCGACAAGAAATTCCACAAGCAAAGG